>JANOTW010000661.1:0-10405 GCA_031416575.1 Ferruginibacter sp. | reverse complement strand
TTGCCCACGTTGTAATGAGCGAAAAATCGGCCGCGGCTTATTTGGTTACTTGTACTGAATACCATTGGGCAACTTTAATTGCGTTTTATGTTCGAAGCATCAAATTTCATCGTCCCGTAGGAACATAATATCGGTAGCCGGAAAAAATACATTCATAGTCCCGTAGGGACGTGATAACATTCCAGGGTTTTTTAAATTTTCCACTGTCCCTAAATTCTTTATGTCACGTCCCTACGGGACTTTTTGAAATTATAAATTTGTATTTCTATCAATATCCCTTCCGCCGCGGCGGAATAATAATGAACATTAATTTATTGTTGCCGCAAATCCACAATTTATAAATGTTCATACTTACCGCCGTTACAGGACTCTATTCTACCGCATATTGGGCAACTTTTCTCCCGATGCATCGGGATAATTAGCGAAACATCAGCCGTAGCTTATTTGGGTACTTGCCCCGATTTTTTATCGGGGCATCCCGATGTTACACTTGAATCGGGAGTACTTAATACCATTGGGGAACTTTTATTACGTTTTAAATTAACAATTATTACCCCCTTTTGGAACATCCCGATTTTTCGGGAAAGCCTGTCCCGGTTCATCGGGAGGAATGGGGGTAGCCTGTTTTTATTTGTTTAGGGAACAAAATAAAATATCACTAATTTATCCCTTGCGCAGTGTATAACAACATAAGCAATACATTTTATGCAATAAGGAGATTATAAAAATACACCATTTGAGGTATTGCATAATCGGGATTTTTTTATCATATTTGTTTTTTTTATAAATAATAAACCTGTAAATGAAACAACCCGCACTAAAACCCAAGTATCCGGAATTTGAATGGTTGGATGGCCAGGACTTGATGCAAATTTTGAATATTTCACCGAAAACTTTACAAAACTGGCGAAAGAAAAAAATAATATTGTATAGTAACCTGGGTGGAAAATTGTTTTATAATTTATCTCAAATAAAACAGTCGCTGATTGATAACAATCAACCCAAAAAATAAAATGATGCAGTTGATTTTTGCATTTTATACCGCCTTTAATACTAATGGTGCAGGCTCCGGCTGTTCATTATAATATATCCCCGATTGAACAAATTGGCAAAAAAATAAGGGTGGGCTATCAACCAAATTTAATGGATTACTGCCTAAAATCTTATACTCATTGTATTCGGGTGCATCCCAAATTCGCCTCGCTCTTAGGCTCAACAAACGCAGTATAACCTCGGAATTCCTGGCCTGCGCATCAAATGGCCGTTAAAAAATTGACCTTTTCGCAAAATAAAGTTGCACCACATAAGCCTGAAAGGCTTCAATTTGAATAGCCGTGGGTGAAACCCATGGTAACATATTTGAGGACGTATGTATTACAACCCTGAAAGGGTTGAATATATGAATACCCTCATATTCAACCCCATTCGGGGTTGTCCCGAATTATTGCATTTCTTTCCCCGGGTTTCACCCGGGGCTATTCACATTAAACCCCGTTGGGGTTATTCCGAAAATAACGTAACCCGATGATTTTAGTTTACGAACAGGTCAGTTAGTCAGGCCTCAGATTTTTTAAAACCTGTGAGGCCATGTGAATAGTTGGTAATCAAAAAACGGCATTTTGCAACAGCCTGATTATCACGAAGATTTCAAAGGGTTATATATAATTGCCGCTTCCCTTTCGTAGCTGTGGCCGGTGAGGACACCAATCACGGCGGTCTGCCTTGCTGGTGTGTCCACCAGCCAGCGACAATTATATATACACCAGTGTTAACTTGCTGACAGCCAATAAAATATAATTGCAAATTTTCAGGGTCAAGCTCCCCTCTCCTTTGGAGAGCGCCTGTCCCGATTTTTCGGGAGGTTGGGGGTGAGTTCAAACGTATGGTTAAATAACCCAATACTTAATAACTGACAAACATTCATTTTAATAAAATTGTATATGGCGTTTGTTGGGCCTAAGAGCAGGACGAATTTGGGATGCACTCTTGTATTCCTGGTCTCGCAGGAGGATATCTTATGTAATCCTATAAGTAGTGAAATATTAAAAGATACCAGGCAGGGGCTAAAATCGTGATGCTTAATCTTCAATGCGATATATTACCAGGGCCCTTCAAACAGGTTCTATAAAAGCATGTATCAAACCATGCAATTAAAAATTATACACTGATAAAATAAAAAGCAGGTTGCAGGTAGATATTTACTAAAAATGAAATGGAATGAAATCTCGGGTGCATCCCAAATTGTCGCCGAGGGTTGCCAACCTTCCATAGACTCTAATTATTTAAAGACCCTTTGCAAAGGTTGGCAACCCTTCAGGAATGGACCAACAATTTGGGATGCACCCGAAATCTCTGTAATAAATTCAAGAATGATGTATATTGTTGCCTGTTTATTGTTAATCTTGTCGCTGAGGGTTGCCAACCTTCATAGGCTCTAATTATTTAAAGGTTCTTTGCAAAGGTTGGCAACCCTTCAGGAATGGAGCGACAATTATTTATACACCATCTTTAAAAATCTTAAAATCAAACAAATAATACAAATTAATAAGGTGTCTATTTTTTTTGTTGCTGCGCCGCTGTAGCAGGATCCGGGATGCACCCGATGTATATTGTTGCCTGTTTATTGTTTATCTTATAAATAACCCTTTATACATTTTTGTCACTTAAATCTTTCCTTCATTTAACCACTTATTGTTTCAAAAACTTACATAATTCATATTTCTACCTATTTTAATTCATTCAAAAACAATTTTTTAACTTTTTACATTATATTTGCCAATAAAATTAAATCACCTTACTTCTCAAGTAATAAAATTAATGCCTTATGCTGCGTTTTAATTGGAAACAAACCGCCCTCAGTGTTTTACTTTTTGCCTCTACCGCATCGGTATTTGCGCAAACAAAAGAAACCACTTACACAACCGTTAAACCTTTTACCGGTAGTAAAGAATTCAGAAAATTTTCAGTTGGCCTGAATGTAGGACTATTATCTCCCTCTGTTGTTATTGGAGGATCCAATGACTTTATTAACCCGCAATTATCCCTGGGATACGGAGCTAATGTAAGATACCAGTTCAACCATTATCTTGCTGTGCAAGCAGATTTTCTGCGTGGTAATTTAAAAGGTAATCAAGATGGTAAGTACGGTAATGGCGTTCCTGCAACCGACAGGGTTATAAGATCTTTTAAAACGAACCTGCAATGGGCAGGTAGTATCAATGGCCAGTTAACCTTTGGGAATATCAATTTCCTTAGGGAGAAAAATACCATTGTTCCTTATATTTCCGCAGGGGCGGGGATTATGAGTTATGATCCTAAAATTAGCAGGACATCACTTACGGATCCTACAACAGCATACGATAATGTTTCCCCAAAGAGAGAATTATTTGTACCGGTAGGTGTAGGATTTAAAGTTAATGTCGCAAAAATGATAAACCTTGACCTGGGTTACCGTATGCATTTTGTAGATGGGGATAACCTTGATGGTTCTTCTTATTGGACTACAAGGGGCAACTCCCTTCACAAGGATAAATTCTCTTACGGTTTCGTAGGTTTGGAATTTGCCCTTGGCAATAAAGCCAAACAACAATTGTTATTTGATAACCCTGCTTTAAGGACAAACAATAATTTGCAATCCCAGATTGATACTGTTAAAACAACTATTGATGCCTTAAAAGCTGATACAGATGGAGATGGTGTTGGTGATATATTTGATAAAGAGCCAAACACACCTGCAGGTTCTCCGGTTGATAGCCATGGTGTAACCAAAGATACAGATGGTGATGGCGTACCAGACTGGAAAGACAAACAACTGATCACTCCTACAGAATGTCAGCCAGTTGATGCGGATGGGGTTGGTAAATGCCCTGAGCCTGCATGTTGCACTGAAATAAAAGATTTAATTGCGAAAGGTGCACTTAAGCCTGAATGTCCTGCAGATTACCCAAGCCTTTCAATGAAGGGAAGCAGTTTGAGTAAAGATGCAAAAGCAATGTTGGCTACTGTAGCATCTAAATTGCAGGAAAACCCTACCTGTACCATCACAATTACTGCTTATCCCGGTGCTTCAAAAGCCCAGCAATCTTTGGCAGATAAGAAATTAGATGCAGTTAAGAATTATCTGGTAGAAACATCTGGCGTAAGTGGAGATAGGATCACTACAGATAAAAGCATTGGTGGTGGTGATGCAAATACGATAGACATTAAATCAAACTAAGTTTTTTGCTTTTAGCTAAATATTTGACCTCCCGATTTTCATCGGGAGGTTTTTTTCTTGTTTATCGTATGGCATTAGGGAAGTGCATAACCAAATAAAAAAGCCTGCAAATAATAATTTGCAGGCTTTCGTTTTATTGGCAGAGACTAAGGGATTCGTTCCGATGCATCGGAATGATAGAGTTTACCCTATACACACTTTCTCTCGATGAGTTGGGACTTGTTCAATCACCCTGCAACCATTTCGCTATTAACTCAATAATATATTTCCGTGATTTCATTTTTTTGATTTTGTTTTCTCTAATTAATGCTTCTTTACGGGAATGAAAAACTTCAAAATAAACCAGCCGCAATGGTCTTTTTGATGAAGTGTACTTACTCATACCATCAAAATGCTTACTCATTCTGATATCAGGATCATCACACTGGCCTACATAAAAGGAAAAGTCCTTCAAACTTTGAAGGACATAAACATAAAAATGATCTTTGCTACTTTTCCTGGCATTTAATTTTGCGGAGAGTAAGAGATTCGAACTCTTGATACCCTTTCGGGAATACACACTTTCCAGGCGTGCTCCTTCAACCACTCGGACAACTCTCCAGTTTTGAAATCTATTTTAACCTTTACCATAAACAATTTCTCCCGATGGACCGGAACTTCTTCAAGCCTGCTTCACCGTTAAAACCCCCTCGTATTTTTCGGGAGGGCAAAAATACAGTTTCGAATCTTATAAGACGAATATTTTTTCAGCATTAGCTGTAGTAATTGCCGCTGCCTCTTCAACAGAACATTTTTTTACTTCCGCCAGCTTCGCAATTACATACTTCAAATAACCGCTTTCGTTTCTTTTGCCCCTGAAAGGAACCGGTGTTAAGTAAGGTGCATCTGTTTCCAAAACGAAGTGTTGCAAATCTATTTTCGAAAGTACTTCCGCCAGCCCGGCATTTTTATAAGTAAGCACCCCGCCTATCCCGAGGTAAAAGCCAGCCTTGATGATTTCTTGTGCATTTTCATAACTGCCACTAAAACAATGAAAAATACCGGTCACTCCTTTGGGTACATATTCTTTAACGATATTAATGGTTTCCTGCATCGCATTCCTTGTATGAACAGAGATGGGCAGCCCATATTGGATAGACCATTCTATTTGAGTTTTAAATGCTTCCGCCTGCTCTGCTACAAAGGTTTTATCCCAATAATAGTCAAGTCCGATTTCGCCCACTGCCGCAAAGTTCCGTTTCCCCAACCAATCATGTACTATTCGCAATTCTTCTTTATAATTCTCTTTTACTGAGCAGGGATGCAGCCCCATCATAGCCATACATTTTGCCGGGTAACGCTTTTCAAGGCCCATCATAGCGGCTATAGAAGTACTGTCAATACCGGGTAAATAGAATTTACCAATCCCTTCCGCCTGCGCCCTTTGAATTACGGCATCAATATCGGCTGCAAACTCATCTGAATAAAGATGGCAATGTGTATCTGTTAATATCATAGTTGATTAAAATTGCAAAGGTGGCCAAAAAAAATTGATATGGGAAAGCATTTATGTAAACACATCGGTTTTAAATACATCCGGATTTTAAAATCAATGGTTAAAAAATGATTAATCAATCCTAAAAGAATAATTTATTCAGCTAATTTTTAAAAGAAAAAAAATATGATTAAATAAAAAATTGTTATTTCAAAAACAACTTTGTATCTTTCGTCCAGTTTTCATAGGGTACGGATTAAAAACGGGCCAGGGTTTCTACCCAGGCCCATTCTTTTTTTAGCCATTCAAGCAAATTTTTATTGAAATTTATCCTCTTCAGATAATAATTTTTTCAAACCGGTACCCCTTCCCCGTGAAATATTCCAATACTTTTGGTAAAGTAAATGACAGTCTTTCATAGGCTTTTTCACTATCATGAAATACTACGATAGCGCCGTTACCGGATTTATTCAATACATTTCTCAGGCATTTTTCATTGGTAACCTTTACATCAAAATCCCCGCTTAATACTGTCCACATAATGGTGGTAAGCTTGAAATTGACAGTTGATAACAGTTTTAGTTGAAATTTGGTTATTCTTCCATAAGGCGGACGAAACAAGGCAGAATCAATGTACTTTTTTGCTTCCGCGATATTATGCATGTAAACATCATCCTTTGTTTTCCATCCATCCAGGTGATTAAATGTGTGATTACCCACGGCATGCCCTTCTGTAATAATTCTTTCATACACCCCAGGCTGTTCCAGCACATTTTTACCAATGCAAAAGAAAGTAGCTTTTGCATGGTACTTTTTTAAAATGTCTAATACAAAAGGGGTCGCATACGGATGTGGGCCATCATCAAAGGTTAAATAAATAATTTTTTGGTGGCCCGGCATTTGCCAGATACAACCGCCATATAATTTCTTTAACCACCCGGGCGTTTTAACAAAATAAAACATAGCGCAAATTTATTTTTTAAAACTGATTAAACCCATTTTATAGTAAAAAGTCCTAAGCTGGTAATAAACCCTAAAACAAAAACCAAAATTATGAAAACAAGGACCCTTGTAATTGCTATGGCGATTACTTCATTCACCATCGGATTTACGGCTTGTAAAAAAACCGGTTCCACCACCAAAGACGAAATTGAAACAACGATTGAATTAAGTACTAACCAGGCAGTGTCTGATAACCTGACGGAAGATGCCAATGATATTTTTATGGAAGCAGCTACGGAACAGGGATTAACAGGTCAAAGGCCTGCTACTCCTTATCAATCAATGGGTACATTAGGTTGCGCAGGTATAATAGTAACGCCCCTTACAGGTTTCCCAAAAAAAATCGTAATTAACTTTGGAACAGGTTGTACTTCCGGAAATGGAATAACCCGTAAAGGAAAAATAAATATTATACTTTCAGACTCTTTAAGAAAGCCGGGAAGCACTGCGGTATTAACTTTTGATGGTTATTACGTAAATGGTTATAAAAAAGAAGGAACCATTACCTGGACCAATAACAGTACTGCGGTTATAAAAGGATGGCAGCGTATTGTGGAGAATGGAAAAATTACCACACCAACCGGAAAGTACTGGTTGCATAGCGGAATAAAAAATGTAGTACAAACAGCAGGAAATTCAACACCAGGAAATTTGTTAGATGATATTTTTGCGATCACAGGTAATAACAGTATTACTAATTCAAATGGTGTTACCCGGGCTTCTGTTATTAAAGAAGCATTACAGAAGAAAACCACCTGCGAAAACATTTCCAAAGGAAGTATGGAATTAAAAGGCCCCAATCATACCGCCATTATTGATTTTGGTAACGGGGATTGTGATAATCTCGCCACCATTTCTGTTGTTGGAAGAACACCAGGAACTATTACACTACGCTAATAGAAAAGATTATTATTCATTAAATATCAAAACGCCCTAATGGCGTTTTTTTTGTGGGCCACAGGTTGTGCCACGGGAATTTATTTTATTACTGTATTTGTTTTTGGCGTTATACAGGGCAGGCGCATTAAAAACCAATTTCTGAAAAAAAAGCATGTTCTTAATCCCGAAGGGATGTAATTATTATAGAAATGAATCATTCTTGATTTTTTAAACCCCCGAAAGGGTGATATTTCACCCCTTCGGGGGTTTAAAGACTTTATGTTCGTTCTGTTTCTATAATCATGTGAGCCTTTCGGGCTTTAAAATTTTAATACGCCTGCCCTGTGGCGTTATACAACCGCTTTCTATTTTGGGCGTTTGCATTTACTTAATGGCTTTCATATTTTATCGTAACCTTCGTGGCCGCATTTATTTACTGTTGCACAAGCTTTGGTATTTCATGGCATCATCGTTGTGCCATCTTAATCCCGGGTAAGGTTTGTGTGCTGCATCGGGATCCCCTTGTACCACATACCATTGGGGATCTTTAATTACGTTTTAATTAACGATACATAATTGGTGTTACCCATGCCTTGTTTATTTCGTTACAGGGAATAACTAAAGTCAATATTTTATCCCTTGCAAAATATAATTTAATGTATAAGATGCAGCCTCCTGTGCCAAAAGGGGCATTTGATTTGTTGATCTTTTTAAACCGTGGAAATTCATTTAAAGGCGTGGATCCTAAATGCAAAATCATATCCATTTATTAATGCCTGAACAGTTACTTTTTATAATAATCCGCATCCATTTCAAAGCAGCTTTGTGAGGAAGCGAAAAAACAGTAATAGCTATAAACCCATTCTAAACTTAGGACTTCTGCCGCTGCCTTAAACCTTACACCATAAACCTTTTACCTTAAACACATCACCCTAAACCCTAAACCATAAACCCTTTATCTTTGCGGCATGTTTGATAAAGTAAGGGTTCGATTTGCACCCAGCCCAACCGGTGGCCTCCACTTAGGCGGTGTTAGAACCGTATTATTTAATTATTTATACGCTAAAAAACATGGCGGTGACTTTATTGTTCGTATTGAAGACACTGATCAGTCAAGGCTTGTAGCAGGCGCTGAAAAATACATTTTCGACTGCCTGGATTGGTGCGGACTGGTACCCGATGAAAGCGTATTGCATGGTGGCCCTTTTGCCCCATACCGTCAAAGCGAAAGAAAGGACAGTTACCGGCAATATGCGGAACAATTAGTAAAAGATGGCAATGCTTATTATGCATTTGATACCCCCGCGGAATTGGAAGCCATGAGGGACAAACTAAAAGCGGAAGGCAGCAACAGTTTGCAATATGATCACGGCATTAGGATGAGCATGAATAATTCATTGCGTTTATTGCCGGCAGAAACACAAGCGTTGCTGGAATCGGGGACTCCTTTTGTGATCAGGATAAAAGTAAACCCTGATGAAGTAGTACCTTTTACGGATATGATCAGGGGTGAAATGGAATTTGACACGAATAATGTAGATGATAAAGTGTTGCTGAAAGCCGATGGCATGCCAACCTACCACCTGGCTGTAGTAGTGGATGATTATTTAATGAAAATAAGCCACGCATTCAGGGGCGAAGAATGGCTCCCCAGCGCACCTGTGCATATCCTGTTATGGAAATATTTATTTGGCCTGGAACACATGCCACAATGGGCCCACCTGCCTTTGATATTGAAGCCTGATGGCAATGGAAAACTAAGCAAACGGGATGGTGACCGGCTGGGTTTTCCGGTGTATGCAATGGATTGGACCGACCCTGTTACCAATGAAATAACAAAGGGCTTTAAAGAATTAGGATTTTTACCGGAAGCATTTATCAACCTGCTGGCAGTGCTGGGATGGAATGATGGAACCGAACAGGAAATATTTTCTTTGGAGGAGTTGGTAGATAAATTCAGTATCGAAAGAGTACATAAAGGCGGCGCCAAGTTTGATTTTGAAAAGGCGAAGTGGTTCAACCATGAATGGATCAAAAAGATGGGTGTGGAGAATTATGAGGGAAGGGTGAAGGGGATTTTTAAAGCAAAGGGAATTTCGAATATTGATGGCCGTTATTTACACCGGGTGATGATTTTGATAAAAGAACGTTGCACCTTATTACCGGATTTTTACACGCAGGGGATATTCTTCTTTCAACCACCTGCATCCTATGATGAAGCCTCCGTTAAGCCAAAATGGGATGATGGCAAAAAGGAATATTTTAACCTTCTCATTAACAAATTCGAAAACCTGGAAAACTGGGAAGCTGTTTCAATTGAAGAGATATTTAAATTATCAGCTAACCAAAAAAATATTAAAGCCGGCGAACTACAAATGATCCTTCGGGTAATGTTAGTGGGTAGTAAAACAGGGCCCGCCTTGTTTGTAATTGCGGAAACTATTGGAAAAGAAGAAACGATTGGCAGGATTGAGAATGCATTGAAAGCCTTTGCCAATTAGCTAATTTGCTAATGTGCAAATGTGTTAATTAAATGCGGAGGTAATTATAAAGTTGCAATCAATTGTGCAAACGTATATGAAGCTTAATTGAAATACATCTGCTCAAGGGATGCCGGATAGGAGCGGAAAGCCCGGAACGAAGCGTAGCGTAGTGAGGACTTGCAGCGGATAGCCGGAACAAAAGTTGATTAGGAACCTGTGGCTAATAGCCTCCAATTTGCATTAAGAATTTTATCAGCAAAGCGATAAAACCCTTCAATGTGGCTTTATATAAATAATTGCTCCTGGAAAATAAGCCATCTATTCCGGTTGCGAAACAGCCAATGAATACAC
>JANOTW010000660.1:0-4114 GCA_031416575.1 Ferruginibacter sp. | reverse complement strand
CTTTGCTGGACATTTTTGGTAGCTGTAACAATCTCTTGCAATAGTCAAAGTCAATCAAATAAGGAAAATCAGATAGTTCATTCTAAAGATGACAGCACAAGGTTGAAATACACAACAGGAGTTCGTTCAATTTTAGAGGATTGTAAAGGAAATATTTGGTTTGGTAGTTACAACGAAGGAGTGTGTTTGCTTCATAATGGGGAGCTCCAATATTTCACAACAGAAAACGGACTAAGTAACAACCAGGTAAGGAGCATTTATGAAGATAAAAATGGCATCATATGGTTTGAATGTGGTAGAGGATTAAGTATATATGATGGACAAAAAATGTCTATTTACAAAGAAAGAAATTATGATTCAACAAAACAATGGAAATTATCTGATAGTGACCTTTGGTTTAAAGGCGATGAAACTGTTGGCTACAACAAACTTGAACGGAATCCAGGGGTGTATCAGTTTGACGGAAAAAACCTTTTTTATCGCACATTTCCTGTTAAAACAAAATCAGGGCAAGAGAATCTCTATTCAATTTCAACAAATTTTGTCAGAGGTAAAAATGGAGCGGTTTGGTTTGGAACTTATGGTGCATTGATTGGATATAATGGTTCAGATTTTAAAATAATAAACGATTCTTATTTGGGATTAAATGGAACAGAACATGTACATATCCGCAGTATAATGGAAGATAGCAAAGGGAATCTTTGGATTGGTAATAATGGAATTGGTGTTCTTAAATATGATGGAAAAAAAGTAGTCAATTTCACAGACCAACAAAAACTGAAAAAGGAGGACACCAAAGGCAATTCTCTTGAGAGAGTTTTTTCCATTGGAGAGGATGCCTCAGGGAATATTTGGTTTGGGACTGCAGAATCTGGTGTATGGAGATATGATGGTAATTCCGTGAAAAATTTTACCAAAAAAGATGGTCTCGATGGTGACCTTATTTGGATTATTTACAAAAGCAAAACAGGTGAATTGTGGTTTGGCGGAGGTCCCAATGGTGTGTATCGTTTCAATGGCAAGTCATTTGAAAGAAAATATTAACTATAAGCACGAACGCACAACATTAAGAACAATAGCCGAAAGCCCCCAGCAAAAGCCCCCCATTAAAAAGATGTTAATGGGGGGCTTTTGGTTATTGTTTGTTGACCAACCGACGCCTTGCAGGGTGCCACTGCTCCTTTACTGTAGGCAATTAGTAGCCAAGAGCGCCTCTCTAACTTGAACATTGGGTTTGCTGCTATGCTGGCAGACGAATAAATCCTCATCTTTTTGTTCGCAATCAGCAGCGGTTTCGGCGGACGGAATTCTGTTGGGCTTTTAGTTTTTATCTTGTACTTTTAAATCTTTATTGGGCAGCAGTTCCGGGCTGGACAAACAACAATGCCCTGCCTGCACAAAGCCCTGTTCGTTATGTGCAACCCTATTGGATTATATCGGTAACTTGACACTTTACTGCGAGACAACAAACAAAACGAGATGGAAACCTCAATATTTCTGGCTAAAGTAATAGGACTATTTGGTGCAATAAGCACTTTAGCGATAATTATCCGTTATAAATTACATCTTGCGATGGAAGAAAATGCCGCAAAAAACCCGACAACGATATATCTTTCAGGATTTTTATTTTTAATTCTCGGTATCTTACTTACAGTTAGCCATCAGGTTTGGACTCGGAATTGGCGAGTTGTCATTACTATTCTCGGCTGGCTAATTTTGGTTAAGGGCGTTATGCGGATTTTATTTCCCGCCACCGTTAAAAAGCTTATTGAGAAAAAGAAAAACGACAAGCGTTTTTTACTGGCAGAAGTAGTTACTTTCTTTATAAGCATCTATCTTATTTATCAAGGATTCATCGTTAACTGATTCAAAATAAAAAACGACATCAGCAACTTGACGGCTTTGTTGTAAGAAAGTAACAACTATGACGAACCCGCCAGAAAAAAATTATTGCATCACGACAGTCAGCGGACAAGAAAGTAAAATGTACGGTGATCAGATGACACTATATCGGACGATAGAAACCACTGCCACCATCAGTCGTATCCTATTCGTTGCAGGCAACCCATTGGAGTAATTAACATTTTTTATTTTGAAAAGGAAAATAATTTACGGATGACCACTTCAACTAGCACACTCTGTAAGAAATATGGCTTTGAGAATCCTTTCAAGCCAGACCCGCTTGTGAAAAAAGCGTTGCGTTATATCAAGAGCGGCAAACGCTTACTTGATATCGGTTGCGGAGAAGGTGCTGACAGTGTGTTCTATGCTAAAGAGGGATTTCAGGTTGTTGCAATTGACAACAACAAATCATATTTAAGACGCCTTCGTGCTTTTCGAAGAGATAATCATCTTTCAAATATTTCTATCCGGATTTGCGATGTGATAAGCTATCGGTACCCCCGAAATTTTTATGATGTTATCAATTGCCTTCTTGTCGGCTGCTGTATGAAGCGAAGTGATTTTGAAAAGATGCTTGTACCAATTAAACAAGCGGTAAAGCCGAAGGGAGTTATCATAATGTCATTACGGAATTATCTTGATCCTGAATTAAAAGAATATCTTGCTACCGAGAAAATGATTGAGCCTAATACTTATATAAAAAAAGAGGACTGCTGCAAGATTAAATACTTTATTGAAAAAGGTCGTTTGCTGGACGTATTTGAAGATTTTGAAATTCTTTACTATTACGAAGGATTAGCACCCGATAAATATCGGGAGGTTCCAAAACACGGAGATTCATACATTATTTGCAGGAGACAAATTGGAAATCAACCGCAAACTATTCTTTCCATTTGATGTATAAAAACATAAAGCAGGGCTGCCTACAACATTAAGAACAATAGCCGCAGGTCCCCACAAAAAAGCCCCCCATTAAAAAGATGTTAATGGGGGGCTTTTGGCTATTGTTTGTTGACCGACGCCTTGCAGGGTGCCACTGCTCCTTTACTTATAGGCAATTAGTAGCCAGGAGTGTCTCTTTAACTTGCTTGGGAAGAGTACTGTTATAAAAACCGGCCACTACCTTATAGCTTTGTTTGGTGCCTGGCATATAGCTGCCCTTACCCAATAGTGACCGTTGGTGGAAGGGTTGTTTTTCAGTAAGTTTTTCTACATTCATTTTTGTTATGCCGGTTATTTTATGGTGATGCCTTGTTGCGGAAAGCGGCCGGTACATTAATGCCGGGTGACAGTGACACCGGGGGCCGCATATGTTTTTGGATAAACAACCTTCACCAGCACCAGCCTGCCCTTTTTGCATTGCGGGTACAGCGTGATGTCTGTGCCATATTTCTCCAGCATGCGCTGTACGGGTATGTTTATTTTTGGCGGCAGGGGCGGCAGCTTCATTTTCTTTCTTACAGCATTCAGGCGGGTTGTTTTTCCATGGTTCTGCAAAAAGCCGTAGTGGCGGATCTTACATACTGCCGCGGCAAAAAATGAAGCTCGAACCGGCGCAAGAATTCGGGGATGGCGGGGGCCATTGTTTTTTGTTTGCTGCCATCTGCGTAATCTTTGTATTTAAAGGTTACGCTTTGTTTGTGGGTATTGCAACAGAGGTTTCATTTTAAAACAAAATGTTTTTAGTTTTGGTTCCTGCTTTGCTTTATCATTCATACCAGTATTTTGCAGGTGGCAGTTTGGCCTTCCATTATTTGTTACCGTTTTTAAACTCCGCACCGGCTTGTAACATGGGTATTGCTGCAAGCGGGGCATGACGTTTTTAACTTCGGCTGTAGTTCGCTGTCAGCAGCAGTTCCGGCTGACGGAATGCTAACTGGCTTTTTGTTGTTATCTTCAACTTTTAAAAACAACCAGGCATTGGTGCCGGGCTGACGGTTTTTCAAATGCCCCACCTGACAGCAATACCTGATCGTTATAGCCAATTTTAAATGCCTGCACATATACAATCATCCATGACTTTCCCGACACGACCCCTCGCTATTTTTAGCACATTGCAAGGCACACAAAACCCCGACACAAAGCCAACCTTGCAAAGAGCTAAAAATGCCAACGCCCCATGCCCACCCGCCACCCAGCGGACAAAACTCTTATGAACTTCACCTCAAAACGTGGGCAAGACAATTATCATCAACAACCCAATGATACAATG
>JANOTW010000659.1:0-2502 GCA_031416575.1 Ferruginibacter sp. | reverse complement strand
GGCAAAAGCAACGAATTTAAAAGAGAAAGTAAATACCACAGGGTCTTTGCGAATAATGCACCTAATCCTATAATCTTTTACCATCCTGGTTAAAAAAAGGGTTATCTTTTGCCTGTTATCATCCTGCGATAAAGAAATGCGTACCGTTATGCGCAAACCTAATTTTCAAAAATACGTACATCTGTGTATTCCCCAATAAATTCCTTATTTTCGTCGCTGATTAGATAGAATTATGTACGCATACTTACAGGGAAAATTTTCGCTTAAAAATCCGGCCCAGGTTTATATAGATGTTAATGGCGTAGGGTATGAGGTGAATATCAGTTTAAATACCTATACCCATATTCAAAACAGCGAATCGGGCAAATTATATACTTACCTTCAAATTAAAGAGGATGCCCATACCTTGTATGGCTTTTTTGACAGGGGAGAAAAGGAGATGTTTATTCAATTGATCAGTGTATCGGGTATCGGTGCAGCTACCGCCCGGATGATGTTGTCTCATTTAAAACCCGATGAAGTAAGTGCAGCAATACAGCAGGGGAATATAAAACTGCTGGAGAGCATAAAAGGAATAGGCAAAAAAACCGCCGAGCGTTTGGTACTGGAACTAAGGGATAAAGTGAATAAAATAGACAATATTTTACATGTTCCGGCATCGGCAGGCAATAGTACGCAACAAGATGCGTTAAATGCCTTGGTAGCCCTGGGTATTACCAGGGTACAGGCAGAAACGGCAATTAAAAAAATATCCTTAACCGAAAACAATATCACCAACCTGGAAGAGTTGATTAAAAAAGCACTTAAAGCCATTTGATAGAATTTTACATTAACTGATTACCGGATGTTTCGTAAAAGGAATTTAAGACCAAAATTGATTGGCTTTAGGTTAGTGTATATAGTATTTTTCTCAGCTATTTCATTTCAACTTAGCGCTAAAAATACAGGCAGGCATTTACCCTCTTCACCAGAAACCGGGAATGCCCCTGATACTTTACCATTTCCCATACACGACAGAAGAGGGGATATCATCAGTGATAATAAAAAAAGCACCTACGATTTTAAAACTCCCGGCAACATCACCGATTCGGTCGTGTACGATTTCAGGACAAGGCTTTATACCGTGTATGAAAAAATCGGTGATAAATATTACCGTACCCCTGCCACCTATACTTTTGATGAATACTGGAAATTGCGTGGGCGACAGGCGGAAATAGATTATTTTAAGAAGCGGGCGAATACCATGAATTTACTCAACCGTAAATTGACAAAGCCAAGGTTATCGCTATACGATAATCTTTTTAACCGCCTTTTTGGTAATGGTAAAATAGAAATTAGCCCGCAGGGGAATGTGGATATTACCGCAGGCTACCAGGGGCAAAATATAAAAAACCCTACACTACCGGAAAGGGCCAGGCGAAATGGAGGGTTCGATTTTGACATGAATGCCCAGGTAAATGTAAACGCCAATATCGGGGATAAACTAAAGTTCCCCATCAATTACAACACATTGGCCAATTTTGGCCAGGATAATCAGTTGAAATTGGATTACAGCGGTGTGGACGATGAAATTATAAAAAGGGTAGAAGCAGGCGCAGTGCAGTTTCCATCCCGTAGTACCTTTATACCCGGCGCCCAGCAATTGTTTGGTTTAAAAACACAGTTACAATTTGGCAAGCTGAATGTTACCGCGGTATTGGCCAATCAGAAATCGCAAAGGCAAACCGTAAATTTACAGGGAGGTGCGGCAGCCCAGGTAATTGATATAAAAGCGGATGAGTATGAAGAGAACAGGCACTTTTTGCTGGGACAATATTTTAAAGATAATTACAACAAGGTATTATCCAAATTACCTGCGGTAACTACACCAGTGCAAATACTTCGGTTGGATGTATGGGTTACCAACCGTAATGGAAGCACAACCAATACAAGGGATATTGTAGGATTGATGGATCTTGGAGAAAAAAATCCTTACCTGCAGCCACCGACCATTAATGTACTGAGCAATTTCGCCCCCCCTTCCAACAACACCAATGACCTGTATAGTAGAATAGTAAATAACCCGGGCAACAGGAACCCTGCCCTGATAGTGAGTAATTTACAAAACATAGGGCTGTCACCGGTTCAGGATTTTGAAAAGATATTTGCAAGAAAATTAGATTCTACCCAATATATATTCAACAGGCAGGCCGGGTATATTTCAATTAGCCAACCCCTGCAACCCGATGAGATATTGGCGGTTGCCTACCAGTATTCGTATAATGGCAAGGTGTACCAGGTAGGAGAGTTTTCGCAGGACCTGCCACCGGACAGCGCTTCTGCCACGCAAAAAGTTTTGTTCCTGAAATTATTAAAAGCTACTTCGCAGCGTACCGCATTACCCATCTGGAACCTGATGATGAAAAATGTATATTCAGTTGGCTATGGCACATTAACGCCCACGGATTTCAAACTAAATGTTTTGTACCAGGAACCAAGCCTGGGCTGGAAAAGATATGTACC
>JANOTW010000658.1:0-7400 GCA_031416575.1 Ferruginibacter sp. | reverse complement strand
AAGACCATTTGAAAAACTTATTGGTTGAGAAAAGCACAGTGCGTTATAGAGGTATAATTTCAAACTTAACACTTAATGATGCACCTCCACCACCAAGAGGCGGAACTGGCGGAGGTAATAGAACAGAACCTCCAAGAGCAAGTATTCCTGAAGTAATGGAAGACTTGAGAACAGTTTTTCAAATCACGGATGAAGAAGCATTACTGATAAATGAAGTAATTGAAGAAGTGATGAAAGACGATAGCATTGTAACCCTTATCATCAATAACATTGACAATAGATTATTTTTGGACACATACCGAAACACTTTAAGGCAACGTATCATCAATTATTATCTTGCCCATAACTGGGACGAAAGATTAATTGAAGGCCCCTATGTAAGTCCTGGAGGAATAATTGAGTATATCGTTCAATCAGTAATCAGGCTATGCAAAGTGAAAGCAGCGTAAGCCAAATTCATACTATAAATAATTTAAAAACAAGACTATAACTGGCATTCGGGGGCTAAGAAACTATTCTCATCGTACCTGCATACAACTCATACTCCAGCAACCGGCAATCAATTTTACTCGTAAAAAATTCTATGCGGCGTTTTGGTTTAAGGCCGATCTTTTTGGCCAGTTCCAGGTTGCCGGTAAAAATATAACCAGTGTAGCCCTTACATTTATTTTTCATGAAATCACCGATACGGCCGTAGGTAATTTGCAATTCGGCCTCTTCGCCCAGGCGGTCACCATATTCAGGATTAAAATAAATGATGCCCGTTTGATCTTCGGGAATTTGGGTCAATTCAAAATCACACACTTCAAACTGAATTAGGCCGGCAACACCCGCTGCACCCGCATTTATTTTTGAAATATTGATGGCATCGCCGCTAATGTCTGATGCAATGATTATTAATCCTGGTACCGCTGTAACTATTTCTTCCAGCCGTTTCCTTTGTTCCGCATACATTTCTTTCTGAAATCCCACGAGGTGCATAAAAGCATAATTGCTTCTGTACAATCCCGGCCTTCGGTTGGTAGCGAGCAATGCTGCTTCAATAGACAGCGTGGAAGAGCCGCACATCGGGTTAATGAAAGGGGATTTCCTGTCCCATTTGGTAGCTAATAATGTAGCTGCCGCCAACGCCTCCAGCATGGGGGCCTTACCCGGAATTTTGCGGTAGCCATGTTTGGATAAAGTTTCACCGGAGGTGTCAATAAATATTTCCGCAAGGTCTTCCTTCCAGTATAAATGAATCACGGCTTTATCAAGCTCCGGCCCTGAATTGGGGCGCTGGCCTGTCCGGTTTCTAAACCGGTCCACAATGGCATCTTTTACTTTTACATTGGCGAATAAAGAATTGTTGATGGTATCATTGTCAACATTGCTGGTGATAGAAAAATATCCATCAGGAGCGATAATATCTTCCCATTCAAAATCAATTAAAGTTTTATACAACTCATCCGCATTGCGGGCCGTAAATTCTTTTATGGAAAATAATACCTGGCTGGCACAACGGAGGTTTAAATTTAGCAGGATACAATCCGCTAATGTCCCTTTTAATTCCACACCTGTTTTAAAAGTACGAACAGGTGTAAAGCCCAGTTCCAACACTTCCATTTGCAGGAAGGGCGATAAGCGGTTGCTACAGGTAATTATTATTCTGCTGGTGGTATTGAAGAGTTGCATAATTGTTGCAAAAGTAGGTAATAGATCTGTGTTGGTGGTATGGGGTTTTATTACGGGTGCGTCCCAAATTATCGCTACAGTTATCAGGAATGTGGTCGGTGGGACACCGACCACGGCAGGCTTCCCTTGGCTGGTGTCCCACCAGCCAACGACAATTTGGGATGCACCCTTTATTACTCTATATTACGCATTGATGAAAGCTTAATAGATATTCAATGTTGAACGGAGCGTCGCCACTGAAGCTTAATCAGGGCGTTTAAGCCGGGCCAATCAAAAAAACATCGCACATTTTTAATCCTACATGCAGTATAATTTTTTTTATACAAAAAAGCGCATAATAAAAAAGAATTATATTGTGTCATGGATTTTCAAAAAGATATACGGCTGGCTGTTTTAATAGATGCCGATAATGTGCCTTACAGCAATGTAAAAGGGGTGATGGAAGAGATTACAAAATATGGCACCCCTACCTTTAAAAGAATATATGGCGACTGGACCAGGCCTACGGTATCAGGTTGGAAAAATGTGTTGCTGGAAAATGCGATCACCCCTATTCAGCAATACAGTTATACGTCGGGCAAAAATTCCAGCGACAGTGCGCTCATTATTGATGCGATGGATATTTTATACTCCGGGAAAGTGGATGGGTTCTGTATTATTTCGAGCGACAGTGATTTTACAAGATTAGCCACCAGGCTTAGGGAAGCGGGCATGAAAGTAATTGGCATCGGGCAAAAGAAAACCCCCAATCCTTTTATCGTTGCATGCGACAAATTCATTTACATGGAAATTATAGCTATGCCGGATGTAGCGGAAAGTGTGAACCCTAAAGCGAAGACTAAAACAAAAACAACGCATCACCAACCCCCTGTTTCCGTTGATAAACTTAATAAAGAAACGCTTCATTTAATAGCTACAACCATTGATGATTTGGGGGATGAAAATGGTTGGGCGTTTTTAGGTGAAGTAGGCAGTCTTTTACTAAAAAAACAACCCAACTTCGACCCCAGGAATTATGGATTTTCGAAGCTAACCCCATTGGTGGTATCGCTGCCACAGTTTGAAATTGATAAGCGTGATAAAGGGGGGACCAAGTTGGTGTATATTAGAAATAAGGAATTTTCGAATGCGAATTAAAAGCGAACGTAAATGGTGAATGGGCAATGAGCAATTATTCACGATTCACGATTTTTCATTTACATATTAGACCACCCCTTTTTTAGTACCCATAACAAGCGTTATTTAAGCAACAATTTCAAACAGTTTTTTAGGCTATCCTTCCATTCCGGAATATTCAAATTAAATTTTCGCTGAATTTTAGCGGTATCCATCACAGAATATTGTGGCCGCTTTGCCGGTGTGGGGTATTGCGAAGTTACTATCGGGTTTACTGCGCATTTACTTCCGGAAAGGTCTTTAATTGCCAATGCGAATTCGTACCATGTGGTAATGCCTTTGTTGGAATAATGGAAAATAGCGGAGGCTGGTAAAGGCTCGTTTAAAATCATGGAAGGTTGCTGCAGTTGGCCGATAATATGCATGATGGCTGCCGCCAGATCCGCTGCATAGGTTGGACAGCCCTGCTGGTCGCTTACCACATTGATGGCTTCTCTTTCGCTCATCAACCGCAACATTGTTTTTACAAAATTATTTCCAAAAGAAGAATACACCCATGAGGTACGAATGATAATTGAATGGGGATTATTTTGCATGGCCAATGCTTCCCCTTTTAATTTTGAAGCGCCATATAAATTGACCGGGCTTACCGGGCTGTCTTCATTGTAAGGCCCAGCCGCCGTGCCGTCAAATACGTAATCGGTTGAAATATGGATGAAAGTAGTATTGTATTCTTTACAAATCATGGCCAGGTTCCCCACCGCTTCCGCATTGATGAGATAAGCTTTTTCTTTTTCGGTTTCGGCTTTATCTACAGCGGTGTAAGCGGCACAGTTTATACAAAAATCAATTGTATGTGATCCAAAATATTTTTTTACAGCGCCATTGTCGTCTATCGGCAGTTCTGCTTTGGTAACAAATAAAAAATGGTATGCGGTATAGGCGGTTGAGATCACCTGCATTTCGCTGCCCAACTGGCCATTGGCACCGGTTACTAAAATCGTCTTTTTTTCCGCCACTGATGATACAATTAAAAAATGAAATTACTTACACAATTATCTATGCCCGGATGACCCAGGTCTTTATCGGCGACTACTGCTTTACCGGCAGGTATGCGCCAGTCAATGGCAAGTTTTGGATCGTTGTACAATAAACCGCCTTCGCTTTGCTTTTTATAATATTCATCACATTTATACAATACTTCCGCGGTTTCGCTTAACACGGAATACCCATGTGCAAAGCCCTTTGGTACCAGCAATTGCTTTTTGTTTTCCGCAGTCAGTTCAAGCGTATATGCTTTTCCGTATGTGGGGGAACCTTTTCTAATATCCACTGCTATATCGAGGATACTACCACTTAGCACCCTTATCAGTTTTGTTTGAGCGTAAGGGGCCAATTGGAAATGTAATCCACGTATTACACCGTAAGTTGATCTTGCCTGGTTGTCCTGCACAAATTTTATTTCAACACCTTCGGATGCAAAAACTTTTTCGTTATAGCTTTCAAAAAAATAGCCACGGCTGTCCTCAAATACAACCGGTTCAAAAATCAATAGACCGGGAAAATCTGTTTTTATAAAAGGCATTTTTTTAATTGATAATTAGTTAATTGATAATAATTGATAATTAGTTAATTGATAATTGATAATTTGATAATTGATAATTTTACTGCCAGTAATTGACTAAGCCATTGTTTTATATCAACCCGGACATTATTGACCATAATTCTATAAAAGTTAAATGAAGGGAATAACAGTCAAAAAAAATCAGACATCAAAAAATCAGACATCAGACATTTGAATATCTTTTTTTGAAGAATTCAATTGTTTCCGTTAATCCTTCCCCGAATTTTTTTGTCGGTTCGTAACCCAATAAATTTTTAGCCAGGGAAATATCCGCCAGGGAATTCTTTATATCCCCCGCCCTTGATGTTCTATAAGTAGCTGCAAAATCACTTTGCAAATATTCTTTACAAGCGTTGTATAAATAATTTACGGAATAGTTTTCACCCATGGCTACATTGTAAACTTTGTTAACAGCCTCCGCATTATCCGTCAACATCCCTTTAATGTTTATTTGAACCGCATTGTCCACAAATGTAAAGTCCCTTGTTTGTTCCCCATCACCATTGATATACACCGGTGTTTGTTTCATAATGCCTTTTACAAACAAAGGAATAACAGCGGCATAAGCGCCATCAGGATCCTGGCGGGGGCCAAAAATGTTGAAATAACGAAAGCCCATTAATTTTATTCCGTAAACATCCGCAAATACCCGGGCGTATAATTCATTTGTTTTTTTAGTAGCCGCGTAAGGGGACAGGCAATTGCCCACCCTGCTTTCCAATTTGGGTAAGCTTGGCTCATCACCATACACTGATGACGATGACGCATAAACGAATTGGCTGATATTGTTGTCAACGGAGGCTTTCAACATATTTACAAAGCCGCCTACATTTACTTCATTAAAATAAACCGGCTCTTTAATAGAACGGGGTACAGAACCCAATGCCGCCTGGTGGCTAACATAACTGATATCCTTGCAAGCCTGCTGACAGGTTTCCGCATTCCTGATATCACCTTCCATAAATTCAAAGGCGGCAAATGGGCGAAGTATATCAAGATTGGTTTGAAAGCCGTTCACCAGGTTATCCAATACCCTTACTTTTTTCGCACCATGCCGTAGTAAATATTCCGCGATATGGCTACCAATAAAACCAGCCCCACCCGTAATTAAAAAGCTTTCCTGGCTTAGGTCTTTTGTATGAAAGGTATTATTCATTATCGCCGCTGATTACATTAGTTAATACTGATTATTTAATTATTGTTCTCAATCCAACCTTCCCAAAGGCCGAAGCATTCATTTTCGCTTTCTTTTCTCCATCGGTGAGATAAAGGGAACGTTATCAACTAAAGGCTCCAATAATGCCTGCTGCTTATTTTACCACGAAAAATACCTTTTAGGTCAGCAATCACCGCTGTTGGTTTTGTAATGCCTGCAAAGTAAGCATCATCTAATTTTTTATAATCGTTATGAGGAACCGTAACAAGTACCGCATCATAATCATTCGCTAAATCAGCAGTCAGCCCAAAACCATATTCATGCTTTAATTCCCCGCTTTCCGCATGTGGATCCGTAACATGTACATTCAATGAAAAAGATTTTAATTCTTTTACTACATCAGCTACTTTACTGTTACGGATATCGCTCACGTTTTCTTTAAAAGTAGCGCCCATCACCAATACCTTCGCATCTTTTACATTGCCATTATTTTGTATAATATGCTGTAAAACTTTTTTCGCTACGTATCCCGCCATGCCATCGTTGATAACCCTGCCCGCTAAAATAACCTGGCTATCATAACCCAGTTCCCTTGATTTGTAGGTAAGGTAATATGGATCAACCCCTATACAATGGCCACCTACCAACCCTGGCTGAAACTTTAAAAAATTCCATTTGGTGCCGGCGGCTTCCAGTACTTCATAGGTATTGATGCCCATCCTGTCAAAGATGATGGATAGCTCATTCATGAGGGCGATGTTCAAATCCCGCTGGGTATTCTCGATTATTTTTGCGGCTTCGGCTACTTTTATGCTGGATGCTTTGTGTATGCCGGCAGTTACTACCAGCTCATACACTTTGGCAATCACATCCAGGCTTTCCGCATCACAGCCACTTACTACTTTAATGATTTTGTCCAGGGTATGTTCTTTATCACCGGGGTTAATCCTTTCCGGTGAATAGCCGGTTTTAAAATTTACAATATTTTTTAACCCTGATAATTTTTCAATAACCGGCAAACAATCTTCTTCCGTACACCCCGGGTAAACAGTGCTTTCAAATACTACATAATCCCCTTCCTTTATTACCTTCCCTATTGTTTCGCTTGCTTTTAGCACTGGCACCAGGTTGGGTGTATTGTGCTCATCTACAGGAGTAGGTACCGCCACAATAAAAAAATTAGCCTGCTTCAAAACCTGCAGGTCATTGGTAAATTCAATATCGCAGCCATCAAATGCCGCCGCCTCCAGTTCCTGGCTTGGATCAATGCTGTTGCGCATCATTTCTACTCTATTGGCATTGATATCAAAACCAATCACTTTGACTTTTTTTGCAAATTCCAAAGCGATCGGCAAGCCTGCATACCCTAATCCAATAACAGCCAGCGTTTTGTTTTTATCTAATAAGCCCTGATACATCATATATTTTATACACCATTATCCCCATTGGGGAATTGACGCTGAGCGCCCTACCCGTAAAGGGGTTATTGGATTTTTTTAATTTTTAATTTATTAAATCATTATCTAAATGAGTTATCGGCCCTTCGCGGATAATGTATGCTACTTTAAAATTGGTTTCTAATTTAATAACGCCTTGCACGGCAATAATAAAATTTTGTTTTATTAGCAACCGATAAAAGTTGCCTTATGCACTAAAGTACAAGAGTGCCCAAATAAACCGGGGCTGATGTTTCACTAATAACAACATGAGTAAAATTTAAAAGTCATTTATTTTCAAGGGGCGAACTGTTTTTTAAAGGGAGACATAATTTGAAGTCCCTGTTTTACCCCCAACCCTCCCGATGAACCGTGACAGGCTTTCCCGAAAAAT
>JANOTW010000657.1:0-3085 GCA_031416575.1 Ferruginibacter sp. | reverse complement strand
ATCCTTTTTCGGTAAGTTCCTTAGCGGCCCATCCACCACTAATTCCGGAGCCAACTACAATTGCGTCATAAGTATTTTCAGCCATTTTTTAAATTTTTAGTGCCCCCATCCCCTAAAAGGGAGTTCTTCGGCCAGCTTAATTTTTTAGCCGGTTTCTAATGGGCGTTATAGAAAGATAATTGTTTTACAAGAAATAAATAATTGAACAGGCATTTGTTTTTCATGGCATCATCGTTGTGTCATCCTGATCCCGAGTAAGGTTTTTTGTGCTGCATCGGGACTTGCCGACTTTCGGCATCCCGATGTTACACCTGAATCGGGACTTGTACTGCATACCACTGGGCAACTTTAATTACGTTTTATAAAATAAACTTGTTCCGCATACCATTGGGCAACTTTATTTACGTATTAAATAATAAATTCCAAAGTAATGGTTCAGCAGATAACCAGCCATAAACAAGAACCAGGAAAATCTTTATACTTAAACAGCGCAAGGGATAAATTAGTTATATTTTGTTCAGTAAACAAATAAAAACAAGCTACCGCTATCCCTCCCGATAAATCGGGACAGGCTTTCCCGAAAAATCGGGATGTTCCAAAAGGGGATAAAAATTTTTAATTTAAAACATAATAAAGTTCCCCAATGGTATTCAGTACAAGAGTGCGACGCAACGATGATCCACATTGCTTCACTACCTGGACAAAAAATCTTCTTCACGTTTTTATCCCTTGAGAAGTATAATACTTAAAAATTAATACACCTACACATCACATATCAGCACCGCATCCTTTAAAGATTTCAATTTATCTTCTTTGGCGGGAATGAACTCCTGTGCCACATAACCTTTGTAACCAGTAGCTACAATCGCTTTCATTATGGCCGGGTAATATAATTCCTGGCTTTCATCTATTTCGTGCCTGCCCGGTACACCTCCGGTATGGTAATGCCCAATGTACTGGTGGTTATCCTGAATCGTCCGGATCACATCCCCTTCATCTATCTGCATGTGGTAAATATCATAAAGCAGTTTAAAATTGGGTGACCCTACCCTTTTACACAACTCAACACCCCAGGGTGTTTTATCGCACATATAATCCTTGTGATTTATTTTACTGTTCAGCAATTCCATTTGCACGGTAATGCCATTTTTCTCCGCAAGCGGCAAAAGTTTTTTCAGCCCCTCCGCACAATTCTTAAGGCCGGTTTCATCATCCATTCCATTGCGGTTTCCGCTAAAGCATATAACATTCTTGTATCCCGCCTTCACCATCATGGGAATTACTTCCGTATAGTCCTTAATCAACTGTTCGTGAAATGTTAAATTATTAAAGCCATTGGTTAAACTACCTTTTCCACCATGATAACACATGGAGCTGAAAATTCCGTACTGCTGCAACACGGGCCAGTCTTTCGGGCCAATCAGATCAATAGCGCCAAAACCAATTTCCTTTACCGCCTGGCATAGCTTTTCCAGCGGTATGGTATTGTAGCACCATTGACAAACGGAATGATTGATATTTCCTTTTAGTTTCAAACTTTTATCTTTTTTATTTTCTTCCGTTGTAAAAGATGATAACATGGAGGTTGATCCCATGGCTGCTGAACCAACCAATATATTCTTTATGGCATTTCGCCTGTTTTGATGATCTGGCATAGGAGTGAAATTTTAAACGATTGAGTTGGAAAATGATTTGGAATGTACTTGTTTTCTTGAACGCATGTAAATGAATAATCCAAAGAATGCAACAATTAAAATGACCGGTATTACTAAAGTAGCGTTGATGATTTCCGGTCCTGCTGCTTTTTTTGCTTCATTTAAAGCACTGGCCATTTCAGTGGTGGCGCTGGCTCCGGTATAAGTTTGCAGGTCAGCGCCTGAGGGCAGTTTGGCTACCAATAACCTGTCATAATAGGCACCCATGAAAATCATGTAAACAGACACTGCGAACATACCTGCAGCTCCCATTAAATTTATACCTACCGCACCGGTCTTTGGTAAATTTTCCGATACAAACCCCAGCATGGTTGGCCAAAAATAACATACCCCCATACCAAATATAATCGCCCCCACAAAAAGCATATTACCCGCAGTATGACTAAGCAGATATAAACCCGCCGTAGCTAAAATAGCGGATATCAGCAGCACTCCCTGGGGTGAAAATTTGTGTACCACCGGCCCCGCAAAAGCACGGCCAATTACCATCACACCTGTTGTTAGGGTTAATAACAAAATAGCATTATCGGTAACATTTCTTAACAACACATCAATCCATTGCCCGGTAAACAATTCGGTGATGGCTGTACCAAACATTAATATGATCATTAAAAGAAATAATGGGTTCAGCAGCGATTTGTACATCTCTGCATTAGACACGCCGCTTGCTACTCTTTCCGTAACCGGGAATTCCAATTTGCTGAATAAGAAACCGTAAATCAATGTAGGGATTATCATTAAGCCAACCTGTACCTGCCAGCCAATCCCTATTTTATCCAAAAAGAAAACGATGAGGGTACCAATAACGATCCCACCCGGAAACCACAAATGAAAATGATTTAGTTTGGTTGTTTTATTATCGCTGTGTATGGTTGCTACCAATGGATTACATGCTGCTTCCACCGTACCATTCGCAATACCTATGAACAAGGTGGAAATAAACAAGCTCCAGTAGCCGGTTGCAAAAACAGTAAGCACAATACCCGCCAGGTGAAATACAAAGGCGCCAATGAGTAATTTCTTCATCCCGATAGCATCTACTACCATCCCTCCTACCACGATGGCCAATGGAAAACCCCAAAAAGCGGTAGCAGCAATAGTTGCCAGTTGCCGGGCATCCAACTGGAACTCTGCACCCAGGCGGCCAAGTATGCCGGCACGGATACCAAAAGAAAGGGAGGTTACAAGAAGAGCCAGGCAACTGGCTACAAATAATTGTTTTTTCTGAATATTGGCAGGCATAATTGTTTGTTGATGGTTAGCAATTAAAATGTAAACTAAGTATTTATTTAGATTTTATAAAATAATTGTAAATTTTACGTTTATAAATAGGTTACAATTTTTTTAGACTGTTTTTATCCGGGCATTTT
>JANOTW010000656.1:0-5601 GCA_031416575.1 Ferruginibacter sp. | reverse complement strand
AGAGCGGATGTGAAATTGGGAATGGCGGTAGCAAAGGGATTGGGTGTGGATGTGGAAGCTATAATGGCTGAAATGGGTACGGCTCATACTGCTGCCGGGGATTTGCAACCTGCATAGAAACTATAATTCAAAATAAAAAAGCCGCTCCGGATTTTCGGGACGGCTTTTTTTATTTTCAGTAATCTTATACTGGCCAGCGGGTAAAAAAGTGATTTGTCTTTGAACCTTAGTAGAAAAAGAGATTATCAATTATCAACCTTATTACCTTATTCATAATTATTTGGCAATATTAGAATGAAGCCAAATGATAAGGTAATAAGGTTTTACGTTATCAGGGTTTTTTTCTACTAAGGTTAAAATACTGCGTGACAGTAATATATCCTATCTTTTGAGAAAGTGTGCGGCCTGTGCCTGGTCATTGTAAATTACCAAATTTAAAATAAATATTTATCCGTTGGGAAGTATCACTGGCGACAAATTAGATTTTGTAATGACATTATCATGACGGCTGTTTCATATAACGCAATTAAAGATCCCCAATGGTATGCGGTACAAGAGGGCGACGCAACTATGCTGCCATGAAAACCTGCTACCCGGACAGAAAAAAAATAAACGCCGCGAACTTTTAAAACCGCATTTTTAATTCGTGTAATTCGTGCTTAAAAATTCGTGTTATAAAATTCGTACTTAAAAATCCGTGTTATAAAATCCGTGCTATTATTTTATCACCATCATCAATTGCTTCTTTCGTTTTGGAGGTTTTGCAGGCGGGCAATCAATGCTTAATTCCCCTTCATTCATCTGCTTAGGATCAAATGTTTTTAATGTGGCTTTCATCTGTTGCGCTTTTATCATTTTATCATAGGCTTTGTGAACCGAATCCAATTTAGTAATAAAGATACTTCGACCATGCGTACCTGTTACGAGTTCATTTTCCCTTTCCTGTATTACTAAATCATGTATGGGAACCCTGGGTAATTGATGGCTCATGCTCATGAAACTTTTACCCATATCAAACGAAGCATACAAGCCATTATCACTTCCCGCATAAATGATATTTTCTTTCCTGGAATCTTCTTTCACCACATTCAACGGCTCAGCAGGCAAATCGGTCCCTATTTGTTTCCAGGTACCACCATAATCTTCACTTATGTACAACCAGGGTGTAAAATTATCGTACCGGTATCCATTTAAAGTTGCATATACCCTGCCTTCCCTGTGCTGCGATGCAGTGACACGGCTCACCCATAAATTTGCCGGAAGGCCCTTGCTAACCGGGGTCCAGGTGTAGCCCCCATCCTTACTTATTTGAATATTTCCGTCATCTGTGCCAACATAAAGCACTCCAAATTTCAAGGGTGATTCACTGATGGCAGTGATGGTTCCATACGGAATTTTTCCTGCTTTTTTCCCATTGGTCAAATCATTGCTTAAAGGAAGGAGGTTCTCCCCTTTGTTTAAACTGCGGTGCAACTTATTGGATCCGTAATAAAATACATCCTGGTTATGTTTGCTTAACAGAATAGGGGTTTGCCAGTTGTACCTTAATTTGGTTTCACCTAAATCATGCATGGGATGAATGGGAAAAGACTTTCCGCTATCGGTGTTTTTCCGGCTATAAAAACCGAATTGAAACCCGCTGTAGGCCGTTTTATTATCTCTTGTGTCTATCTGCACCTGCATGCCATCCCCGCCGCCAATTGGTTTCCATTGATATTCTTCGGGATCGGGATCCCTGACTTTTTCGGCAAATGTAAAACCAAATGAACCTTCTCCGGTTTTAGATGATCCAACCCACGTGCCATTATCCTGCAAACCACCGTAAACATTGTAGGGCCTTGCATCATCCGTAGTAATACCATAAAATTGCCCTGCGGGTACGCTTGTTACCTTAAACCATTTCTTTCCATTATCATAAGTTATATTGCAGCCCCCATCATTGCCGGCTATCCAGTGGCTGTCCTTATTAGGATTTATCCAGCATGAATGCCAGTCGCCATGCGTATTATCCTTATCAACCTTGGTAAAGGTTTTTCCTCCATCGGTACTAACGATAATGCCTGTGCCAAAAGTGATCACTTTATTTTCATCAACCGGGGATACGAATATTTTTCCAAAATAATAACCAAAACTGCGGAATACATCAATATCTTTCGTATTCACTTTTCGCCAGCTTTGTCCGGCATCATCACTTCTGTAAACTTCGCAGCCATATATGCCGCCGTTTTGAAATCCATCTTCCGCAATCAGCCAATCATAAATAGCAGCCGGTTTTAATTTATCCGTTTCAATTAATAATTTTATTTCCGCAGGCGTATATTTTTTCGGAAACCTGTTTTTTATTAAAAAGCTATCCATTTTTTTATTATCCAATTTTAAAAAATTCTCTTTTGATATGTTTTTAAAATCATCCACCATGTATTTTGAAGTATCACTCTTTTTTGCAACGGTATCAGGTTTTGCATGATTATTGTCAACCACCGCATACAGTATCCGTGGATTTTTTTGATAAACAGCTACACCAATCCTGCCAACGCTATCGCCTGCAGGAAAACCACTTCCATGTTGTGTTATCAGCTTCCAGTTGTTTCCTCCATCCATACTCTTGTATATGCCGCTTGTTTTACCCGCTTCTTTAAAATCCCAGGCGCTTCTTGTGCGGTACCAGGTGCAGGCATAAAGTTCATCAGGGTTTTGCAGGTTAATGTCCATTTCTACGGCTCCCGTATTATCGTTAATGTTTAAGGTTTGACGCCAGGTTTTGCCACCATCAGTTGTTTTGTAAACGCCACGTTCTTTGTTGGGAGAGTATAAATGTCCGAGTACTGCTACCCAGGCAATGTTGTCATCAGAAGGATGTAAAATAATTTCACCGATATGATGGCTTTCCGGCAAGCCCAGGTATTCCCAGCTTTGGCCATTATTAATGGATTTATATACACCCATTCCGCTATAACTGCTTCGGCTGCTGTTTGCTTCACCTGTGCCTACCCAGATAATGCCGGATTTACTCCCCTGTGCAGCCGGCCACTTTACCGCTATATCGCCGATACTATAAGCATCTTCTTTTTCAAATACGGGTACAAAACTTAAACCGTTATTAACCGTATGCCATAACCCTCCACTTGCATAAGCCACGTAAAATTCCGTTGGGTCAGTGGGGTTCACTTCTATATCAACCACCCTGCCATTCATTTGAGTGGGGCCAATATTACGCCAGGCGATATCTTTTAAAAGAGAGTTGTTTTCCAGCAATTTTCTTTTTTGTAATCCGTTTAATCTTTCAGCAGCGCCTGTTGGCTTAATTTGTGCAACTGATGTTAAAAAAATACCGCTTAGCAAAACGATTGTAAAAGAAAAAGTAAATTTGTTGAAGTATAACATTCATTAAAATTTTAAAATGGCAAATCAATTTCTAAAAATACGTCAATTGGTTTTAATAGTGGTGGCGTTATTATTGTTTGTGCTGAAAGGGCCGGCACAATATAAAGACTATTCATTATCACCGAAAGGCGATACTTTGAATGCGACTGATCATAAGGGGTTGAAGCAGGGAAAATGGGTAATAAGTGTGGGCGAATTACGCGGAGAGCCAGGATATGATGAAGAAGGATTTTATAAAGACGATAAAAAAACCGGCACCTGGCGCAGGTATAACAGTACCGGCGATATTTTAGCAGTAGAAAATTATCTCTTTGGGGGAAAGGATGGCCTGCAGGAATATTTTAGTTTTTTGGGTGAATTGCAAAAGCAGGAAGAATGGCATGGGTACAATCCCGATGCGCCTTATGATACGATCCCCGTGTATGGTACAGGCAGTAATGAAATCCTCAGTTATAAAATAGTAAAGGCGGAGCAATACAGCGTACCTCATGGCGAATGGAAATATTACGATGCCGGGGGCAGGATAGCCCGGTATGAAAAGTATGATCGTGGCCACCTGTTGAAAGATGAAGATAAAAAGGCTACAGCCGTGGTTACTAAAACGGCGGAAGATAATCCCAAAGAAAAAGTAAAGACTAAGGAAATATTGGAGTACGAAAAAAAGTATAGTAAAAATAAACGTAAAAAATTGGAGAGGGATGGGAAGACAGGGTTGTGATGGTAGAATTTATTTTCATTATATTTTATTTTCAGCACTTGAATATTTATTACACCAGCGCTTAAATAAAAGCAAAATCGTAGCGTAATTTTTTACCCATACAATCCCATTGTTTTATTGAATTGACCTCAGGATAAGTAATTCAAATTGGAGTGTAGTGATACTGAAACCAATTTGAAAATTGGTTACTTTTGTTCGCTGTAATACCTTCCCATTCTTTTTAACGGTATCCTTGGAAAAGAGTCCCCAAATAAGTGCAATAAATATTTTGACGATAAATATTTTGTCAAATGAAAAATAGTTTTGGTAACTGCCTGAGGAGATGGTTTTTACTTTCGCCCCCCTCGATATCCGTAAAATTTATAGCCAGAAATTTTATCCAGTTAAACAGTGAACTCAGGCATCAAAAAGAGTTGGAAGATAAGGTTAGTTTTATTTATACCGGCTCTATTTCCCTTTTCCCAATGATAGAAAAAATTACATCACTAAAAGCAGTAAATGATTTAAAGATCATAGAAGTTGAGCCATTATCAACAGAAGAAGCCAAAGATTTTTTAACTAAACTGATGAGTAATGAAGGAATGAAATGAAAGATGATTCTTTAAATTATGTGTTGGAAAAAATAAAATGGTTTACATCGTATTTGTAGTTTTTAGTGAAAAAGGGAAAATAAAAAATGAAGAAGCCATAGGACAAATTGCCGCTGAAATTGAATTGCTTTCTAATAGCTGACTTAGAAGCACGAATGCCTGACATTGGTGCCCATCAAATTTACTTTAACAATTTTTTACAGTGCAAACTCTCCCTGTTTGCGTTTACAAAACCATATTGCGGTATTGTTGGTACAATAATCGTTTAATAAAAGAAACAATTACTTTTGCCCTAAATCAATTAATCAATGTTTGATATTTTATTACAGGTAGATTCACTTGCCACAGCCGTCAATACTACAGCAAAGGTTGAGTCCGTTTGGAGCTTATTGGGCAAGGGCGGCCCGCTAATGATACCGCTGGGCATTTTATTCGCTTTAGCGGTTTTCTTTTTTATAGAAAGATTGCTTGCCGTAAATAAAGCCGGTAAAATTGATGAAAATTTTATGCGGATCATTCGGGACCACATCATAACCGGTAATGTAACTGCTGCAAGAAGCCTTGCGAAAAATACGGATAACCCTGTGGCGAGAATGATTGATAAAGGTATTCAGCGTATTGGCAAACCTATTGATGCCATTGAAAAGAGTATGGATAATGTGGGCAAACTGGAAATGTACAAGATGGAAAAGAACTTGTCCATTCTTTCCGTAATATCCCGAATTGCGCCTTTGTTTGGTTTTGTGGGTACCATTGTTGGACTGGTGTTATTACTGAAAGAGTTTGCAACCATCAGCAATCCATCGGTGAGCCAGATAGCTGATGCAATGTATATTAAATTAATTACCAGCGCCAGCGGATTGATCATCGGTATGTTGGCGTACCTGGGTTACAGTTACCTTGATACAC
>JANOTW010000655.1:0-18762 GCA_031416575.1 Ferruginibacter sp. | reverse complement strand
AAAATAAATAACTTGTAAATTTTACTTAGGTTGTAATGAGCGAAACATCAGCCCCGGTTTATTTGGGTACTCTTGTACCCGCATACCATTGGGGATCTTTAATTGCGTTTTATTAATCCATTCATGAATTATCCCAACCCCCGCCTGTTGCGGGGCAGGTTTTTTTTAGCCAAAACTAATACCCCACCACTATTCTTTATAATAAATACTTAGTAATTTTCTATCCTGGTGGCGCAACGTCCCCGGCCCTGCTTATGCTCGTTGGGGGACGTTGCCAGGATGAAGGCCGTTCAGGGATTTCCTATAAAATTGATGAGTTGTAACATGAAAAAAATCCCCACAAACATGAAGCTTGCAGGGATTACCATTTTTAAATATTATTGTATGGCCGTTATCGTAGTAGGTACTATTTTATAAACCAGGTATCATATTTTTATCCGCTTTGTTTTATTTTTATCTAGCTTCTAATTGGGTTGTTTGATTAACCTGGTTGTGGTTTTTTGATTTCCTTGCAGCACTTCCACATGGTATATGCCTGGCCGGAAGTTTTGACCAATTATATGAGTACCGTTGGCAGCTACATTGTTTTTTGTTTCCACTACCCGGCCGTAATTATCCAATACCCGTATATTAATGGGTTGGCTACTGCTGCTGATCAAACTAAGCCTAAAGTATAAGGTACTTGGGTTTGGCATTGCTTGCAGCACCATGCCATTCTTCAATTGTTTAACTGCGTCTTTAGGCAATTCTTTTGATTTGGCAACCGGCGCTGAGAAGGCATCGCCGCAATCGCTGGTCCCGTTCCGCATTGCGTTGATTATGGCATTGGCCCTTTCTATCAAATCGTTTGCCTGGGCATCTGTAAATCCTTTGCCCCGTTTGGCGTTAACCTGGTTTATAAAGGCATTCAATTCATTACTGGCGGCCTTGATATTTCCTGCAGTACAACTGGATTTTGCTGCATTTAATTTTGTAATCAAAGCGTTTTTCCAATCTTGGGTAACCATGCTGTTAATATCACTTGTCATTGCATCCAATGCACCCGCTACATTTGTTACCAGGTCGCAAGTGTCGCCCATATGATCTCTGTCCAGATCCTTTTGATCGGGGTTGGCAATCGTTGGGCAATTATCAATACCATCTAATACACCATCGTTATCATCATCCGCATCGCATACATCACCCTGGCCATCGCCGTCATTGTTTTCCTGGCCTGGATTAGCAATTAAAGGGCAATTATCAGCGCCATCTAAAATACCATCGTTATCATCATCCGCATCGCATACATCACCCTGGCCATCGCCGTCATTGTCGGCCTGGCCTGGATTTGCAATAAATGGGCAATTGTCAGCGCCGTCCAATACACCATCATTATCATCATCCGCATCGCATACATCACCCTGGATATCGCCATCATTGTCAGCCTGGCCGGGATTAGCAATTAAGGGACAATTATCCGCACCGTCCAATATACCATCGTTATCGTCGTCAGGGTCTACACAATCAGCCATATTATCGCCATCGGTATTTAAAAACCCTTCGTCAACAAAACCATCACAATCATCATCAAGGCCGTTACACACTTCTGCAGTGCAAACGCTCAATTCTACAAAAGTACTTTGAAGAGGCCCGCCATTAAAATCGTCAAAATCCCCAAGCTTGTTGTACATATTATTAGATATATCCAGGGAAAAATAAATCCCTTGTCCATAGCTACCACCGTTAAAGTTCATCCCATACAACCTACCATCGCTGGCTTGCATCAGGTTGCCAAAGGGGCTTGCACCGTTGATATCATAATCAAAATCAAAAGATTTATTATACTCATTGGTAGAAAGGTTAAAGGAAAAAATTACGCCACGGCCACTGCTGCCCCCGGCAGCGGTAAGCCCATATAACTTGCCATTGGTTGCCTTCATAAGTCCATTAGGTTGCCCCCCGGTGGGATATGCAAAGTCAAAGATTTTACTGTACACATTGGTGAAAGGTTCGAAGGAGAAGATAACACCTGCTTCATTGCTGCCGCCCAAACCAGTCACACCGTAAAGCTTTCCATCGCTTAATTGTAAAAGACTACCGACAGGCGCATTGCCATTGCTATTGTTTCTTACAAATTCAAAAAGCTTAATGTACGTATTGGTAGCCGGATCAAAAGAAAATAGAACGCCCCTGCCGATAAAATCATCGTGCCTATTGCCGCCTTCCCGTGTCATCCCGTATAATTTGCCATCACTGGCTTGCATCAAGGTACCAGACGGGAAATAGCCATCAGTATAATTAAAGTCATGAACTTTATTAAACGCATTGATAATAGGATCGTAGGAGAAGATTACCCCTGCGCCATTGATTCCGCCCATGGTAGTCATCCCATATAGCTTACCGTTTGTGGCCTGCATAAGGCTGCCTCTCGGTTCCCTGCCTCTGGTTTCTTCAAAGTTAAACAGGTTGCTAAATGCATTGGTGGAAGGATCGAAAGAATAAATAGTGCCTGCGTCATAGCTACCGCCACCACTTGACATCCCATACAATTTGCCATTACTGGCTACCATTAATCCTCCATAATTTCCTCCCAGTTCTGTAAAGCCTGTGTAAACGGCAGACATTGTATTAGTAGCGGTGGTGTATTTGGAAATGGTTCTATATGTAGAGCCGTATAAAACAGGCTGTGCCTTTAAGGTAGTTATAAGCGCCGCTAAGCAGCAGCTTACGAGTATAATTTTTTTCATGGTGATTTATTTATTAATTAATTAGTGATTAGCCCAAAGACAGGTAACCACACGGTATTTGCTTTTAACATTAATAGTCATCTGCGCCAATTTCTAATCTTATTTTTTCTACTTTTTTTCAATAGCCTGCAATCGAACTTAAACAATCCTCTATTAAATTCTACGATGGAAGATATTTTATTAAAGCATTTATTAAGATTGGTATAGGGATAGTACCAGTGTGTTTTTTGCAATCCTCTTGCTTTGATAAAATATAAAAACAAAATCCCCATCTACCATAAAAAGGAAACATTATACTTCAATAAATTTTAAAAAAATCTGATTAGAAATTATTGTATTTTACTATTAATAGAAAGGAACAAATTAATGAACCATCCAAAACTGGTTGTACTTAAATTAATTGTTTTGAAAAAAGGTATTTTTCTACAGCAAAAACAAAATTTTCTATTGAAAGAAATTTTGGCAGCCAATTTTGGCAGAAAAGGGTATTGCCATTATTTCCCACCCTGATAAGCGCCCCCTGTACCTTAAAACATGTTGATCTGTTTCATGATGTAAACTATTTCTTCAAGGGTACTAAAATTATTCAGGTAACCCACTCCCCACTTCTTTTTGAAAGCATCATCCAACTAAACTGTACTTCTAACAATATTCTTCATTTACAAAAAATTACGGCGATGAAAACAAATTTAAAATTACTTTCCGCAACAGGCTTGCTATTTATAATAACAGCCGGCGGTATAAAGGCACAGGTTGAAAAATTGCCCACATCCGGTAACATGGGCCTTGAACATATCCCAGTATGGTTAACCTCCGGTAACACCGGCAATAACCCGAACATTCAATTTTTGGGAACAATAGATAACCAGGCGTTGGTTTTTAGGACCAATAATATTGCACGGATGTGGATTACCAATACCGGGAATATTGGCATAGGCACATCATCCCCCTCCGCAAAACTACAGGTAACCGGCGGGGATGCTATTATAAATGGTATAACTGTAGGCAGGGGCAAAGGTGCAGGTGTGGCAAATACCGCTGCCGGGGATCAGGCTCTTTTTTCAAATACCACAGGTTTTGGCAATACCGCATTGGGGGATTATGTGCTTTATCATAATACCAGCGGAAGGCAGAATACAGGCAATGGAACTTATTCACTTTTTTACAACACAACAGGAGTAGCCAATACCGCCAACGGTATGGAGTCGCTTGTATCCAATACTACAGGAAACCACAATACTGCTACCGGGTACAACGCACTGTCCCGCAACACAACCGGAAACTACAATATAGCCAATGGCACTTATACACTAAATGCCAATACAACCGGAAACTATAATACAGCTTTAGGATTTCAGTCGTTCTTAACGGGAGCAGCATTTTCCAACTCCACAGCAGTAGGCGCTAATGCCGCTATAACCGCCAGCAACCAGGTTAGCTTAGGCGATGCCAATGTTACTTCATTGTTTTGCAGGGGTGCCTATTCCGCAACTACTTCCATATCGCCAAATATGTATGTAAGCGCTACCGGCCAGATAATGAGAAGTACTACCGGGGTAGGCGGTGGAGGTTGGGGGCTTACTGGAAATGCGGGCACTGTTGACGGCGTAAATTTTATTGGCACTACCGATAATGTTCCATTTAATATTAGGGTAAATAATCAAAAGGCGGGAAGGATTGATATAAACTTCAATAGAGCAAATACATTTTATGGCTATCAGGCAGGTAATTCAAACACCGACGAAGGCAAAAACAATACTGCAATTGGATATCAAGCGCTTTTTTCAAATACTATAGGGACTTTTAATAACGCTACTGGATTTTATGCGCTGTTCTACAACACCGCTGGGTTTGCTAATACCGCCAATGGATATCATGCCCTTTTTTCAAATACAACAGGGAATGGAAATACTGCCAATGGATCCCAGGCGCTTTTTTCAAACATCACAGGAAATGAAAATACAGTTAATGGATATAATGCGCTGTACTCCAACACTACGGGATCTAATAATACCGCCAATGGAAGTACCGCCCTTTATCGCAACACAACGGGAAGTGGCAATACAGCAAATGGAGTATCGGCACTTGTAGCTAATACCACAGGATATAATAATACCGCCAATGGGAGGAATTCTCTTTTTAATAACACTACCGGATATCAAAATGCCGCCAATGGATTTAATGCACTTGGAAATAACACCACAGGAACTAACAATACCGCCAATGGAAACCTGGCACTAAATGCCAATACAACCGGAAACTACAATACAGCTTTAGGATATTACTCTTTCCCGACAGGTGCAGCCTTTTCCAACTCCACAGCAATAGGCGCTAATGCCGCCATAACCGCCAGCAACCAGGTAAGGCTGGGCGATAACAATGTCACTTCATTGTATTCTATGGGCGCCTATGCCTCAACAACTTCAATAGCGCCAAATATGTATGTAAGCGCTACCGGCCAGATAATGAGAAGTACTACCGGTGGTGGTGGAGGTTGGGGGCTTACTGGAAATGCGGGTACAATTGATGGTACCAACTTTATTGGTACCACTGATAATGTTCCATTTAATATAAGGGTAAATAATCAAAAGGCAGGAAGGATTGAAGCAGCCGTAAATACAGCGAATACGTTTTATGGATACCTGGCTGGTAATTCAAACACGAGTGGAACCCACAATATTGCCACAGGGTACCAGGTACTTTTTTCAAACACCTCCGGTAAATTCAATATGGCCCATGGAGTGCAGGCTCTTTATTCAAATACTATGGGGCATACTAATACAGCATTTGGATATCGCAGCTTGTACTCCAACACTACAGGAAATATTAATACTGCTATAGGAAATGGTGCATTGCAATCCAATATTACGGGGAGTGGTAATATTGCAAATGGTTACTTTGCGCTGTCTTCAAATACTACAGGATCTGGAAATCTTGCTATTGGTAGTCAGGCACTTCAGTTTAATACCAATGGATATGGCAATACGGCTATTGGTACTCCAGTGCTTGCTTCTAATATTTCCGGATATTATAATACCGGCACCGGATATTTTGCCCTTACATCAAATACCACAGGGTTTGAGAATACCGCCAGTGGTTATTATGCACTTAATAATAATATTTCTGGAAGTAACAATGCTTCATTAGGGAGTTTTGCCGATGTTGCAGCGGGGAATTTAAATAATGCCACTGCTATTGGAAATGGAGCCATCGTAAATAACAGCAATAAGGTACGTATTGGTAATGCTAATGTAACAGTAGTAGAATCCGCGGCAGGTTCATGGACCGTTTCTGATGAGCGCTTTAAAACTAATATTATGGAAGAAGTAAAAGGGCTTGAATTTATTAAATTGCTAAGGCCGGTGGTGTATAATTTTAATGCAAATAAATATGAACAATTTGTATCACAGGATCTACCCGACAGTATTAAAGCCAGCCGTAAGGAAATGATGAACAAATCAACCTCTAAAATATCCGGCATACGCCAAACAGGCTTTATTGCGCAGGAGGTGGAAATAGCAGCCAAAAAAAGCGGCTACAATTTCAATGGGGTGCATGCGCCTGAAAACCCTACAGACAATTACAGTATTTCTTACGAGAAGTTGGTAGTGCCGCTCGTAAAAGCCGTGCAGGAATTATCCAATAAAAACGATGCGCTGCAATTGGAGAATGAAGCATTGAAAGACCGTCTTGATAAAATTGAGCAAAGGCTAACAGCCAATTCAAAAACTTTTGAAAACATAAGCAGTGCCCGCCTTGAACAAAATGCACCCAACCCATATAAGGGAAATACAATCATTAATTATTATGTTCCTTTCAACGCCGGCAATGCGGTTATAAAAATTACGGATATGAAAGGTTCCCTTTTAAAAACATTTAATGTGAAAGAAGGTAAGGGCCAGGTGGTATTACAATCTGATCAGTTAGCTACAGGCACTTATCAGTATTCCCTTTTTGTGAATGGGCGGTTGATAGATACGAAACAGATGATGCTGATAAGGTAAAGGGTATTAATTTTTGAATTCTGCACTCATTGGATCTTAGCACAAACCACCCAAGGGAACAAATCTTTAACATAAGGAAGCTTTTAAATTATGATTTGGCGTGTACCACATGTATTTTTCTTCCTCTGTAAATTTTTTTTCAATCCTGCCCTGCATCTTGATCGTTAACCATTAAACCTACACTGACATGAAAAAGATATACTGTTGTTTGCTTTTAGCTGTAGTATTTTATGCAAAAGCATTTTCACAACAAACAGCTATTGCAACCTGGATAAACGGCGATATAAATCCTAACGAATTTGGTATTTATGTTACTAAGGAATTTCCTAATGTTTTAAATAAACCAGGGGGAAGAACCGGGGCAGTTTCCTGGAAAGATAAAAATGGTAACCTATGGTTGTTTGGTGGATACGGAAATGGACGAAACGGTTCCGGCGGTGGTTTGCTGGACGACTTATGGTGTTATAATCCTACTTCAGAAAAATGGACATGGGTAAGTGGTGATGATATTCCCAACCAGTTTGCTAATTATACACCTGGGGCTCAAAAACCCGGTGCACGCGATGATGCAACACAATGGATAGATCGTGACGGAAATTTTTGGTTATTTGGGGGTAGTGGAGATAAAAAGAACGATTTATGGAAATTTAAACCCATTATAGGATCAACAAACATTACCGGGACATGGACATTTGAGGGGGGTGATAAATTTGCCTATCCTTTAGGCAATTATATTAACCTAAACAATACCAATCCTCCAACCCCCCCTCTATGGCCAGGGGGCAGAAGCCATGCAACATCCGCGACTGACAATTTAGGAAACCTATGGCTATTTGGAGGAAATTTTACTATTAACAATGCCTTTAATTATCGTATGAATGATTTATGGAAATATAACAGTGGAATTTGGACCTGGGTAAGCGGTATCAGTACTTCAAGAACAGGAAATGAGTTTGTATCGGGTATCTATGGCGAAAAAGGGAATCCTGATCCTGCAAATGTACCACCAACGATTTCAGGCAGTGTTTCCTGGACGGATGCTTCAGGAAATTTTTGGGTATTTGGGGGGTCAAACGGTGAATTACATAATTGTCTCTGGCGATTTTCTCCCACAACTACTGGCTGGACATGGATGAGTGGCAATAATGAAGCAAATAAACCAGGTGTTTATGGAGAAAAGGGAAAAGAAGATGTTGCGAATACACCGGGAGCAAGGTCTCAGTCAATTCACTGGACAGATGCTAAAGGTAATTTTTGGCTAATGGGAGGTACTGGTATGGGAGAAAATATTCAAGGTGGAATCGGCTTTTTGAATGATTTATGGAAATACAATACAACTACCCAATGTTGGACCTGGATAGGGGGAGAAAAAAACACAAGCAATGATTTAACAAACCCATATTTCCCTTTTGGCATTTATGGAACCAAAGGAAGTGCTGATATAAATAATATTCCAGGAAAAAGATTTAGTGGTGTTAGCTGGACAGACCATGCCAACAATTTATGGCTCATGGGCGGAACGGGTTTTGGTGCTGTTTCTTCCGGGGCATTGAATGATCTGTGGAAATACACGATCTATACAACTTATTTCAGGGACTTTGACCGGGATGGTTTCGGCAATCCTACTGATAAAATTCAATCAACCTCTCTAACACCTCCAACGGGTTATGTCACTAATAATACTGATTGCGTAGATGACGATCCAACTATCTTTCCGGGCGCACCGGAGTTGTGCGATGGTAAAGACAATGATTGTAATGGCCTGGAAGATGAAGCCCTTGCTGTTATTTATTACCTGGACCGGGATGGTGACGGGTTTGGGGATTTTAATAGTCCATTGAACTGGTCCAGTATCTGTCCGCTACCTGCAGGATATGTAGCTAAAGGTGGAGATTGTAATGATAATCCACTTGATGCAAACGCACTCAATACTCACCCGGGAGCTATGGAATTGTGTGATGGTATAGATAATAACTGTAATGGCCAGGCAGATGATTGGTGCATAGTCAGGTTATATTACAAAGACAAAGATAACGACAGCTACGGTGATCCTAACAATACGGTTTCCGGCACCTATGCTCCCCCCGGTTATACGTTCAGGGGCCGGGATTGCAACGATGATCCACTTGATCCCAACGCCAAACTTATCCATCCAAATGCCCCGGAACTTTGCAACGGAATAGACGATGACTGTGACGGAGTGGTAGATGAGGATTGCGGTATATCCTGTATGAGTATGGTATCTAATTGGACTAATATTCAGAAGGTAGAAATTCATCATTTATTCACAATAACTTCTGCCGGGGATGTCAACGGAGATGGTTATGGTGATGCTATTACTGTAGCGCCTGATGGTCTTGCAGGAAATGGTGGCACAGTATTCGTTTATCGGGGTTCCCCGTCGGGTTTAAATATTTCCCCTAGTTTTATCGCAAGTTTTGATGGGGTTCCCACTGCATCCTCGGCCGGTGATGTAAACGGGGACGGTTATGATGATATAATCATTGGAATTCCAACATACAGCAATGGCCAGCAATTTGAGGGAAAGGTTATAATTTATCATGGCTCACGTAATGGGTTAAGCAGCATCGCACCTGCATGGACATCCGAGAGCAATGAAGTAAATACATTTTTTGGTGAAGTGGTTGCCCCTGCAGGTGATGTAAACAATGACGGTTATGATGATGTAATTATAGGATCCCCTAGATTTAGCAATGGTGGTCAAAGTCTCGAGGGAAAAGTTTGGGTTTATTATGGGTCACCTACAGGTTTACGTCCCATTGCCAGTTGGACAAAAGAAGGTAATCAAACAGGCGCCTCTTTTGGCTTTTCTATTTCATCAGGGGATATGAACGGGGATGGCCATGACGATATATTAGTGGGTTCACCATTTTACACGAACAGTAAGGGAGGGGATGGCAAAGCATTTGTGTATAACGGCTCAAGCTCAGGTTTAAAAAGTATAGAAAGCTGGAGTATTGAAAGCGATCTGGATGATGAATATTTTGGCTACTCTGTTTCCTCAACCGGGGATGTAAATGGAGACGGCTATGATGATGTAATTATTGGGGCCCTTGGCAATAAACCCAATGGTAAAGTGTATGTATATTACGGTTCTGTTACTGGATTGAGAACAATTTCAGGTTGGACCGCAGTGGGAGAAAAAAATGGCAGTTTTGGGCGTTCGGTTTCCGCCGCCGGGGATGTGAACGGAGACGGTTATGATGATATAATTATTGGGGACAATTGGTTTGGAAATTTTAATGGTAATGCTGCTTCCAGTCAGGGTAAAGCTTATGTATATCATGGTTCAGCAACAGGTTTGGGTTCTCGTCCTTTTTGGACTGAAGAGGGCAACAATATAGGAGCGGAATTTGGTTATGTAGTTGGCAATGCCGGGGACGTAAATGGAGACGGGAATAGTGATATTACTGTAGTGGCACGGAATACATTTAAAGTTGATCAAAGTACTATTAATTTTAAATCAAAGGTTTTCTTGTATCATGGTAGTAATTGTAATAATACGCCTCTTCCAACTTTCTACAAGGATTATGACAGGGATGGTTTTGGAAAGACTATTGACAAAATCATTGCCGCTTCAGTACCGAAGGGTTATGTTTCAGCAGGTGGTGATTGCAACGATATAAATGCTAATGTATATCCAGGTGCAGCGGAAATTTGTGACAACAACATTGACGATAATTGCAACGGACAGGTAGATGAAGGATGTCCTGCTTTAATGAGTATAAGCGATGTTACTGTATATGAATCGCAGGGCCGGGCTAATTTATCGGTTAGCATATCAATGAAAAGTGCCAAAGAAATTAGGGTAAAATACAAAACGGTTAATGGCACAGCCACAGGTTCGCAAGACTTTAAAGCAAAAAATGGTACGCTTAAAATACCTGCAGGTTCAAAATCCGGAACCATCAGAATAAGTATAGTCAGGGATAAGAAAGCAGAACCTACGGAGTATTTTAATGTACAACTCAGTAAGGCTACTAATGCTCAAATAGGTGATGGAACAGGCAGGGTAACCATACTGGATGGAACGGCACCCAATACAAAGGCATCGGTTACGGCGGATAAATTTGGTGAGATAATTAACACTGTAAAAGATCAGGAGGTTGTACAGCAACTTTCCGTGCAGGTCATGCCAAATCCTACAGATCATTATTTTACACTAATGCTGCAAAGTAAAAGCAATACTCTGGCTACTGTACAAATAATGGATGCTTTGGGTAGGGTTGTTGAAAACAGGTCAGGCATTTCAGCAAACAGTAGTATAGTGTTTGGAAATAATTATCGTACTGGTTTGTATTATATCCGGGTAACACAGGAAAGCGAAACAGTAGTAATGAAGTTAATTAAAAGATGAAATAAAATTCTTTGGAAATTATACAACAAGGTGGCCTCATGCTGCCTTGTTGTATTTTAAGTTTTATGAAACAATGCAGGTTTATCGCCTGGAAAACTTTAGTGAAGACCCGGAAAGTAAGTAAAATTATACTTCATTTAATTTGCTGGAAATTGCTATATCCTTTATATTCAAAATCTTCCCTTGTCTTCATTTTTAGTAAGACACATTCATTTTATGCCACGCCGATGTAGATACGGGTCCTCAGGAGCAAAATAAAAATGGCCTCTTATAAAAATTTCACGAAATTTACTTTATAAATTTCAATACATGGATACCTTGCTCATTCAATTAACCAACCAAAAAGCTGCAAAGCTCATACAAGACCTGGAAGATCTTGAAATAATAAAAGTCCTCAGTAAAAATCCGCTGAAAGAAAAATTATCTGACAGGTTCAGAGGGTCTTTAAAACTGACAGATCAGGAGTATAGCAATATGCAACAACAATTAACCGAAATGCGTAACGAATGGGAAGGTAATATCAAATAGACTCTAATGTGGTGATTGATTATCGTGATAAAAAAATTCCTGCAAATGGCATGGAAATAATGAATGAATTAGTTGATGCAACTCCTAACATTTCTGTTAAATGCAGGTCTAGGTTATAAAAGGGCGGGAACTTATACATACAATTTAAGCAACCCCCGCAACCTTACAAATGGATATTATATTATTGTGCTGGAACAAAACGACAAAGTAATTGCACGGAAGCAGTTCATTGTTGGCAGATAATAAATAGGTTTTATAAAAAAGGCTACACCATTTTAAGTGTAGCCTTTTCTTTGTAATAGAAGCAAAAGAAATGGGTTGCGTGGCTGAACCTTATTAAACTTGTTTCGTTGCATAAAACCTGTTATTTTCACTTTCCAATTATATTCATCATTTAAAACAAAACAATATGATAGTACAATCACTAATGGGCGAATTTTTGCATGAAGTTGAAAACACCCGCAAATTATTAAAAGCCATTCCAGACAGCGCTTTGAATTTTAAACCGGCAGATATATCCTGGACCACCGGCCAATTAGCATCGCATATAGCGGAAATATATAACTGGTACCAACCCACGCTGCACCAGGATGTGTTTGATATGGCGACATATACTTATGATAAAGGCGACATAAGCGCTGCGGCAAATATTGTTGCTAAGTTTGAGGAGAATGTAAAAAATGCACAGGCGGCTTTAGAAACCGCGACAGACGAAAGCATGTTTACAAACTGGAAAATGGTAATGGGAAGCGAAGAACCAGTTTTTCCGGTTATGCCCAGGGTGCAGGTAGTACGTGGATTTTTATTCAACCATTTGTATCATCACCGCGGAGAGATGATTGTTTATTTACGATCTACGGGCAATAAAGTGCCGGGATTGTATGGGCCTACCGCGGATGATGCCATGTAAAGTTATTACCAATGATTGCTTTCAATAAAAAAGCTACAATGCCTTGCAGGTGTTGTAGCTTTTGTATTAAATACAATGCAGCTTAATTGGCAGTAATGTTGGGTTAATCTATTACACAATCAAAGTTCCCCAAAGCTATAAAAGTACAAGAGGGCGATGCAAGGATGTTCAACATGGCTGCTTCTTTGCCAGGACAAAAAAGTATTTTACAGTATCCAATAAATTTTATTACAGCCAACCCTTTTACCTACCTTCAACCTCTAAAATAAATCAACGATGAAAATTGCTTTCCATGGCGCCGCCCGTACTGTAACCGGTAGTAAGCACCTGCTTACTTTAACGAACGGCAAAAAATATTTATTGGACTGTGGCATGTTTCAGGGCATGGGCAAGGATACGGATAAGATGAACCGCCATTGGGGTTTTGAACCCGCCGAAGTTGACCACCTGATATTGTCGCATGCGCATATTGACCACTGTGGGTTGATACCTAAATTGGTGAAGGAAGGATTTAACGGAAAGATTTTTTGTACGCCTGCTACCAAAGAACTGACGGCGGTATTGCTGGAAGATTCAGCGGGTATCCAGGAAAATGAAATTAAATATGAAAATAAATCGAGGGCGCAGGAAGGGTTGCCCTATCTGAGGCCACTATACGATACCGCCGACGCATTGGCTGCGGTTGATAATTTTGTGACTGTTGAATATGGCAACTGGTTTACCATTGATGAAAATATTGAAGTTATGTACACCGATACCGGCCATATCATTGGCAGTGCGGCAGTGCATTTAAAGATCAAGGAAAATAATATTACCAAACGGCTAACGTTTAGCGGTGATGTGGGCAGGTACAATGACGCGATTTTAAAATCGCCGGAAGAATTTTCGCAGGCGGATTATATTATTTTGGAATCTACCTATGGCAATAGCCTGCACGATGTGCAAACTACCACGCCGGATCAGTTGCTGAAGTGGATTGATAAAGCCTGCATACAAAAAAAGGGCAAACTCATTATGCCGGCTTTTAGCGTGGGGCGAACACAGGAAATATTATATGCGCTCAATCAACTGGAGATGGAACGCAGGCTTCCGCCGGTAGATTATTTTGTTGACAGCCCGCTGAGTGTAAAGGCTACCCAAATCGTGAAAAGTTATCCGCGGTATTTTAATTCAACCATTCAAAAAGTGCTGGCGTCGGATGATGACCCTTTTTCATTCAGGGGAATGAAGTTTATTAAGACGGTAGAAGAATCGAAACTGCTTAATTTCCGCAATGGCCCCTTTGTAATCATCTCCGCAAGCGGTATGGCGGATGCCGGAAGGGTAAAGCACCACATCAGTAATAATATTGAAAGTAGCCGCAACACTATTTTACTGACGGGGTATTGCGAACCAAGGTCGCTGGGTGGTAAATTAATGGCCGGCAGAAAGGAAGTGAATATCTATGGGGTTATACACGAAGTGCATGCGGAGATTGGCTCTATCCGCAGTATGAGTGCGCATGGCGATTATGAAGACCTCTGCCGGTTTCTTGCCTGCCAGGATGTGAAAAAAATAAGCAGGTTGTTTTTAGTGCATGGTGAGTATGAAGTGCAACAGGCATTTAAAATCCGCTTAGCCAATAAAGGGTTTGAGAATGTAGATATCCCGGAGATGCACTCGGAAGTGGTGTTGGGCTAATGAAAATGGCAATTGAAAATATACATGGTAAGCGCTGAAAACATTTTTAGACATCTTCCTGGCTTTTGATTATTTAATAACCTTTTTAATTTTTTAAAATAGTTCACTGGCTAATGTAAATAATCATAATGCAAGCCAACCTTTGTTTTCATGGCAGTATTGCCGGCATTTTACTTTTATATTTTTATACTCGTTTCGGGTATATATGTCTATCCAAAATATTGTGGTAAAACTTAGGAAATACATCTTGTTGTTGATGTCCCAAAATTTATACTTCCGGCTAATGTATTAATGCTACAAAAAATATAAGATAGAGGTTTTGGAGAAATTCATGAGTACGGTTTTGTTAAACCTGGCATATTGAAAAATATGTTTTACTAACTGTCCTTTATAATACAATTAGCTGGGTTGCCTTAACTATCCGGCTCTTCTTAATGTATGCCACAAACAGACGCTTGCGCCAACAGGAGGGCCGATGGGCTTATGTAACACCAACACGGGCTAAGTGCAAGTGGTTTGTTTTTATGATAAATTATAAACTTTATTTAGTTATCTTCATCCTATACAATTATATATCCTGCCTTAGAAAATTACTACTTGTTTTAACATTACCTAACTAAACTCGTTTATGAACCGAAATTTCTCAGAACAAAGCGATTGGGATGAATTACTGGATTTTATTTCTGATAGCCAGTTAACACCTGTCATTGGCAAAGAAATGTATAAGTTTAAAGAGATAAACAGACTTAAACCTATTGATGAGTATTTATCCAGTCAACTACTTGAATTGAACCATGTAACTGATCAGCAGGGTCTTTCATTGTATAAAGCGGTTGATTACCTTGAAATCCAAAAGAAGGTAAAACCGATGGATATTACGCGTAAATTAAAATCCATTGTTAAGGAAATTGATGTTGATTTCCCATTGCTCACCGCGTTTTTGTCTATTGAGAAACTTCACTATTATTTCAACACAGCTGTATATAATAATTTGCTGGAACAGAATATTACCAAACTCAGGAACCAAACTGCTACTTCAATCAATTTTTCAATTAATGAGCCATTTTCTGATTGCGAAGACCTTGACAAGTTGGTGAACCCATTTGTATTTAATGTATTTGGTTCCCTGCTTAATACGGTAGACCCTGCTTTAACTGAGGAAGACATGTTGGAGTACACCGGTTATTTTAAAGAGAAGATGAAAGACGCTGAAAATATAATAAGTGCGTTAAAAAATAAAAATTTACTTTTCATTGGTTGCGCTTACCCCGACTGGATGCTGCGTTTTATTTTACGGCTATTAACAAATGAACCTTTACACGAATGGGGCACTAAAAGAACCATTATTGTTGTAAATGATAAATCCTCAATGCGGGATATTCAATTTGATTTTTTACAAAATTATGATGTAGTTACCTATGAAGGAAATACGGATGATTTTGTAATGGAACTTTCAAACCAGTGGAAGAAAAAAAATCCTGCCACGGTAAAATCTAAAATGGTTTTTCTCAGCTATACCATCAAGGACAAGGAAGCCGTGGAAAACCTAAAAAAAGCGATAGAAACCATTAGCAATGTCACCTGTTGGTATGATAACCGCGAAATAATTGCCGGCGATGATTTTAAAACGGTCATTGCAAAAAATATCAAATCAGCAGATCTTTTTATACCCCTTATTTCTGCCAATAGCTTAATGCATAAAGATGGTTATGTGCAACTGGAATGGTTCACAGCAGATAATGTAAATACCTTTAGAAAAATTGACGGCAACAAACAGAAATACCTGATGCCGGTTGTTATTGACGACACCAATCCTTATGACAACAGTGTTCCAAAATATTTTTCTGAATTAAGCATTGGAAAAGTTCCCGAGGGGATCCCGGCCCAGGAATTTATAATGCAGTTAAAAGAAACGCTCAATCTGCCTTAACTCAATACTATGTCCGATCAAGTTGTTGAACCCATTAATAATACCGGTGCCTCCGCCTTTATTGGATTACAATCCTACACAGAGGCACAGGCAGGTATTTTTTATGGAAGAGATGAGGAAATAAATAAGCTGACCAAATTGGTACAGTCTAATACACTCACCATTGTTTTTGGTAAATCCGGAACTGGTAAGACTTCATTATTGAATGCAGGGGTGTTTCCCAAATTGCGAAAGGATTATTGCTTACCGTTCAGGATAAGGCTGGAGTTCCAGGAAGACAGCCCCGATTTGATAACCCAAATAAAAAATGTATTAAAGTCCGAGATAGATAAATACGGATTTACAGTAGAACACTATCCTTCAACAGAAACACTCTGGCAATATTTCCATACGGAGCCGCTATGGAGCAGTATCACACCAATACTTGTTTTTGACCAGTTCGAAGAGATGTTCACCCTCGCAAAAAAAAGCAGTCGTTTCCGGCAGGAAGAATTGGCAGTTTTCTGGGAAGAACTATCAGACCTGATTGAAAACTCCATACCTGAAAAACTAAAAGCTGAATTTTTAAATCACAAAGAAAATATTGATTACAATTATAAGGTATCCAAAGTAAAAATTGTATTTGCATTTAGGGAAGAATTTCTCCCGGAATTTGAGAGTATTACCACCAAGATACCTTCCATAAAATATTCCCGTTTCCGCTTAATGCAGATGAATGGCAACCAGGCGTACGATGTAATTACTAAAACATGGAAGAATAATATTGATCCAGCCCAGGCTAAAGAAATTGTTAGCTTTTTTACCAATGAAAACGATCAAAATAAAAGTTACGATCTGATAGAAATAGAACCTTCCTTATTAAGCCAAGTATGCGCTTATATTGATAAAGAAAGAATTATTGAAGGCAACGATAAAATATCAGATGCATTGCTGAAGAAATATCCCAAAGAAATAATTCTCCGGTCAATATACAACGAGGTTTTAACTGAAAGTAATAATGCCATAAAAACCAATGAAAATAAAGAATTAAATAAACCGGCCAGCCTGGTTAAAGAATTTGTAGAAGATAAGCTGATCACAGATGAAGGCTTCCGTACAAAATATGCCCTTACTGAACACGATGAAATAATAAGGCCGGCCATTGAAATATTAAAAAGCAAATATTTTTTGCGGGATGATGGCAAATCAGTTGAGCTTACGCATGATGTACTGGTTCCATTAATAAAAATAGACAGGGAAAAAAGAAGAAAGGATATTGCGCAGGTCATTGCAAGAAAAAAAGCAAACAAGAGGGCTTTAGTTATAATAATTATTTCTTTATTGGCATCGGCACTGATTTGGTATTTAATCACGTACAAAGCAATAAGAGATAAAAGGGTTGCATTGGATGAAACGGAAAAATTGAAAGTGCAGCTAAAAAGCGACTCAATTAAATTAGCAAGTATTGGCGACTCTATTCAAATTACCCAGGCAAATTTAAATTTACTTAAAAGGAATAAAAAGGGCAACTTTCCAGCAAGCGATACTTCTCATTCAAATACTTTAAAAGAAAATGAAAAAGACAGCGTTCTGCTGGCCAACTTACAAAATCAATATGCTGAATTGAATTTCAGAAAATCTGAATTGGACAATATTAATATCATCCTGAATAAAAAGGTGAATGAACTTACAGACAACCAAAATAAAACGGAGTCCGTAATCAATGAACTGAGACGAAATGTGGAGGATTTAAAAAAACTGATCCATGATGATAGTATCAAATTTATAAATCAATACGATCTTTTAAGAAGGGAATTTAATGCATATAGATTAAAAAATCCGGAACCCTATGAGCCTGTTTCGATTAAGACAACTCCAGGGATACCTGATAGTAATAGCTTACAATTAAATTTGTATTACAGTGCTTCGAAAAGTACAGATATACCAGGGAATTTAAAAATATACCTTATTCCCGATTTATCTTACAATAAAAAGATAATAAGGGCAGCAAAGGTTTATGAAATACATTGTAATGAATTAGACCTGGATAAGGCGAAGGGCAAAAAGATCGCGAAATTCAGCGATAAGCAATATTCATTACCCAATGTTCCTCCCGGTAAATACTTTATAAAAATTTGTGCTTATTACGGGGGTTATTACACTATTACAAAAAAGGCAATTGGAAACGAAACAATAAAGCTTGATCTATCTCCACCAATAAGGTAAAAGCAATTATGTATTTTCAAATTAAGAACCCCGGATCTCCCGCAGTCTTATAGGCGGATTTTGTCTTTATTTTGACCGGGTAATTGAGACCTGATTGAGTTTCAGGTGAAGCACTTGTACTCCTGATAACTTCCAGGTTATTTCTGCTGAAACATCAGTTTACTGATGGGGGGACCTTTGAATATATAGCAGCACTTTTAATTTGCGAATAAGCCTTTCATTTATAGGGGGCAGGAGTTCTGGCCAAGGTAGGGTATTTATCGCTCCACGGTGCGGCGAGTCGTGCAGCGGGTGCATCCCAATTTGCCGCTGGGTGGTGGGACACCAGCCAGGGGAAGCCCGCCGTGGTCGGTGTCCCACCGACCACTCCTGATAACTGTAGCGACAATTTGGGATGCACC
>JANOTW010000654.1:0-11921 GCA_031416575.1 Ferruginibacter sp. | reverse complement strand
GATTCTACTTCTGTAACCTTATGTTCTTTGCCTTTCTTTTTGCAACAAAATCACAAACCACTGTTGTTCTCAATGCAGTTAAGGATAATACTATTTTCCAGGAATCAACTGGAAATAGTAATGGCATAGGTGAACATTTTTTTTCGGGTAACAATGCTAATAGCAGCGCAAGAAGGGCTTTGTTTTAGTTCAGGTATAACAAATGGATTTATTTAATACCTCCAAAGATAAATTCGCTATGATAAGGCTCCACAATTACATTTTGAAATCTATTGATGAAGCAATGGTTGACTTTGAAAATCTTAAGAAGGAATTTCAGATTTATTACAGAGATTAAATAAGCTTATGAATATTTCAATAACCATAAAAATAATCCTTACTATTCTGTTTTTGCTTTGCCTGCTGCAAATGCCTTATGGTTATTATCAGATTGTTCGTTTTGTTGGGATGGCAGGTTTTGTAGTGTTAGCATTTCTAAGGTATCAGCAAAATAAAACAGTTAATTTAGAAGTAATTATTTATGTGTTTTTAGCACTATTATTTCAGCCTTTTATAAAAGTTGCGTTAGGAAGAAGAACTGTCTGGAATATTGTAGATGTGATTGTAAGTGCAGGACTGATAGTTTCACTTTTTATAAAACCTAAGAAGGCATGAGTTCCTAAAAACAAAAACCCGGTTTCATCATCCCATGCGGGAGAGAGGATTTACCGGGTATCGCATTGCAAATATACGCCTTTAAACTACATTTGCAACAACTCTTTTAAAGGCAAATTGATGAACACTAACGACTTAGAAAGGCTGCTATCAGCGAAAAGGCTCAGCACTTATTACAATCTATTTCCTACCGACAAGGAAAAAGCTATTGAGTATTACAGGCTTAACACCCAAATTTCAGAATCACTTTACCCATTGCTTTCCAATCTGGAAATAGCTTTGAGAAATTCTATCCATAACTCATTTGCTATACATTATAAATCGACAGACTGGTTTTCACAGTTTAAACAACCCGAATTATTTGACCAGGTTAATGTTGCCAAAAGAAAAATACTTACAGGGCACAACCCAATGACAGCAGACAAAGTAGTTGCGGAATTGACCTTTGGTTTTTGGACTGCATTGTTCAATAAACAATATGCCAAAGTGCCAAAGACTTTTGGAAACCTTTAATGTATGCTTTCCCACTGCTGGGCACACCCAATAAACGCAGGGACAAAATTTCTTACAAACTCAATCATATTCGCAAATTCAGAAACCGCATATTTCATTACGAACCTATTTGCAATGACCTTACTGCTTTGGCGACAAACCACAACAACGTTTTAGAAATTCTCAACTGGATAAATGCCGACATCGTTAGCTGGACAAAACAAATTGACCGCTTCGACAACTTATACAAACAAGCAGTTGCTCTCCGTACAGCGACCTGATCCAACGCACCAAGTCAGGCACATTTGCAAGGCACACAAAGCCAACACTCAAAAGCTAACCTTGCAAAAGAGCCTGCCTTGTGCCAACGCTTCTGTGACACACCCTGCTTCGGTGGACACAGGCTTTCAATGACACAGCCTGATGAAGGGCATACCTACAACAATCGGTTTGCCAAAATGGGGGCGGACGGAAGCTGTTGTGTTTCAACTTTTGTTTTTCAATTTGGCTTCATATCCAGCTTGACGTTATTAATTTAGCTGTGTGCAAATCATCAACTTTTAATTATTAATTTAGCCGCGGGTCCGGGCTTGGACGTTTTTCAAATATCCCAACAACACCAACCCCTGCTCGTTGGCTGAAATGCTATGGCGATTGCATAAAAAAAAACCACTACAAATTAAATTGTCCCAATTCGGGAACTTTTTATACCTTTGGCAAAACTGAAAATTGAGAATCATTGCAAAGAAAACATTAAGGGATTTTTGGGAAATTCATCCTGATAGCGAACAACAACTAAAATCATGGTATCAGGAGACTTCAAAAGCAGCTTGGGAAGGTCCCAATCAAATCAAGCTTGAATATCCTACTGCAAGTTTCTTAGTTGACAATCGGGTTGTTTTCAACATCAAAGGAAATCATTATAGATTAATTGTAAAAATAAACTACGGCTACCAAATGATTTGGATACGATTTGTTGGGGCACACGCTGAATATGATAAAGTAAACGCTAAAACAATTTAATATGACCATCAAGCCAATAAAAACAAAAAAGGATTATCAGCAGGCTTTAGCCAGGCTTGAAATAATTTTTGATGCAAAGAAAGGTTCAGCCAAAGGTGACGAATTAGAAATCCTGGGCATGCTGGTCGATAATTATGAAAATGAGAATTTCCCTGTTGGATTTCCAGACCCTGTTGAGGCAATCAAATTTAGGATGGAACAATTAGGATACAATCAATCAGACTTAGCGAATGTTGTAGGACTGAAAAGTAGGGCAAGTGAAATTCTAAACAGAAAGAGAAAGCTATCACTTGAAATGATTAGGCAAATTCATGATAGACTAAACATTCCAACCGAAGTTTTAATTCAAGCATACTAGAAAAGCACTTCAGCCAACATTAAGCCAGGTAGAAGAAATGCCCAAAAAAATGCCCCTGTTAGAAAAGAGCTACCGGGGGCATTTTTGCTACCTGCCTGTCCCGATTTACGGGAGTGTTAAGCGCACACGGCTTAGGCTGCCTATTGTATAGGTGCACGGGTAGCCCGGCCTTAGCATTGGCCAAAGTAGGTTTGTACTGTTTTGCTGCCGGATGGCGGTGATTTATTGGTGTTGGCATTCAATTTCCCTTACCCATATTGTGCTGGTGTTTTTTTTTGTTCATTAAATTCATCCTCGGCATACCACAGTAATTTTTTGTTTCAAGGAGATACGCCGTTGGGGTTCCCAATGGCCTGATTTTGTATTTTATCCCAGTAGGTTTTGCAATATAAACTGACCTCCTCAATGGAATTAAATGTGTAACATCATTCACCAAAATATATTTTTATGAAGAAGATTTATTTTTTTATTACAGCATCAGTTATTAGCTTTTGTATTCTTTCTTGCAATTCCCGTAACACGGAAAAAGTGTCTGACACAAAAACATCAACTCAATCTTTTGACAAGCAATGGGCTAATTCATTTATTGATAGTATTAATTCAAAATTTACACAGAACAATTCAGAGCTGGTGATTCCACGGCTTTAGCATCTCATTATTGGCAGGACGCAGAAATATTATTATCAAATAGGGAAGCCATAAAAGGTAATGATATTCTTCCTGCCTGGGGTTCCATGGCACGTATGGGTATAACGGACTTTACTTTTTCCACCACTGGTATTGTAGGCGATTCCGAATTTTTGATTGAAACAGAAAATTATGAAATGAAAGATGAAAAGAAAACTTTAGTTGACAGAGGTAAATATGTAGTTGTATGGCATCAACGAAATGGCGAATGGAAATTGTACCGTGACATTGGAAATACAAGTTTACCTGCTTCGAAATAAATTGTTTATTGACAATATTGAAATGCGAACGCACAACAAGAGTATTGCCAATAGTGGGGCTGGACGAATGAGCAATCGGGTTGCATATCGCTATTATTTGGGTAAGGTAAATGAAACAGGCCGTCAAGATAGATTAATTTCCCATCCGGTAAAAAATTGTTTCTCTCCTTAGATACTTTATGACCAACAAACTGCTATGAGCGTAAGCATCAACCGAAAAACGTTTTGTAAATGGCCGCATTCAATTTATTTTAAAAAGGAATTTAATGACAGGGACTACATGGCTGGGGGTGTTTTTTTTAAGGCTATCAGTTACGGATGTAATATTAAAACTACTAATGCCATTGATGCAAGCTCACGCATTAAAGGAATAATCAAATATCAAAAACAGTAATTACCTAAGTTCCCCGTTTGGTGAACAGGGGTTAGCAATCAATTTCTAATAATTGATCACCTGCTCTTCCATCATTTCGGGCATTGCCCTAAACTCGTATTGCTGGTTGCGCAACTGGGGTTCAAAACCAGCTTCACGTATGGCTTCCTGTATGCCTTTACTGGTAAACCGGTGTGGCGCTCCCGCAGCGCTTACTACATTTTCTTCAATCATGATGCTGCCAAAATCGTTGGCGCCGGCGTTCAGGCATAACTGGGCGGTTTTCTTTCCTACCGTTAACCAGCTTGCCTGTATGTTTTTTATATTGGGCAGCATGATACGGCTCATGGCTATCATACGAATGTATTCTTCCGGTGTGGTAAGGTTATGTACGCCCCTGATCTTCGCCAGCAAAGTATCTACATCCTGAAAAGTCCAGGGGATAAAAGCTAAAAAGCCTTTTGCATGTTCCGGCTTCCGGCTTTGTACTTCCCTTAGTTTTACCAGGTGCTCAAATCGTTCAGAAATAGTTTCCACATGGCCAAACATCATGGTGGCACTGGTAGTAATATTTAGTTTATGCGCCTCCAGCATCACATCCAGCCATTCCTGGCTGCCACACTTTCCTTTGCTGATCAACCGCCTTACCCTGTCAGTTAATATTTCGGCGCCTGGCCCCGGTAAGCTATCAAGCCCGGCTTCCTTCAATGCTATTAATACCTGGCGATGGGTGCTTTTTTCTAATTTTGTAATGTGCGCTACTTCAGGCGGCCCCAGCGTGTGCAGTTTCAAATGGGGGTATAAACTTTTTAACTCTTTAAAAAGCCCTGTATAATAACTTAATCCCAGGCCGGGATGATGGCCACCCTGTAATAATAATTGCTCGCCACCATAGCGGAAGGTTTCATCAATTTTCTTTTTGTAAGTTTCAATATCCGTTATGTAAGCCTCCGCATGGCCGGGAATACGGTAAAAATTACAAAACTTACAATTGGCTATACATACATTGGTAGTATTTACGTTTCTATCTATTATCCAGGTTACCTTGCCATGGGGTACCTGCTTTTTTCTTAACTCATCCCCTGCATACATCAATTCAGCCAATGGCGCTTTTTCAAAAAGGAACACGCCTTCTTCCACCGATAGGAATTCAAAGTTGAACGCCTTTTTAAATAATTCATCTATTTCCATAAAACCGTTTGTAAATTAAAAACAAAAGTACATCCATTAGGTTGTATATTTAGTTCTGCTTTATGAAGTATTTAATTTGCATACTCTCTTTTACCTTTTTGCTTATGGTGAGCAAAACCCAGGAAATATTAAGGCCCCTCCCACAGGCGAAATTTATTACCCGTTTTCCTTTTAAACAGTATAGTGGCGGCGTAATGATAGTACGGGCGAGGCTGGGAAAAATCCCCGACACCCTGAGTTTTATTTTAGATACAGGTAGCGGCGGCATATCCCTGGATTCCACTACCTGCGCCAATCTAAATTTAAAACCAACCCCATCAGATACCACCATCAGGGGTATGGGCGGTGAACATAAAGTGAGTTTTCTTTTTAATCAGCAACTGCATTTCCCGGGCTTAACCATCGAAAGGCTTAATTTTCATATCAACGATTATGAAATATTGAGTAGTGTATATGGTGAAAAAATAGATGGGATAATCGGTTACAGCTTTTTTAGCAGATATATCGTAAAAATGGATTTTGACAGCAGTGAAATATTAGTATATCGTCCGGGTGAGATGGAGTACCCAAGGGGAGGAACGGTATTACGCCCTGCTTTCACCACAATACCTATACAAAACCTTACCTTCCGGGATAAAAAGAAACAAAATTTTAATTTTTATTTTGATACCGGTGCAGGCCTTTGTTTTCTGCTAAGCGAACAATATGTAAAAGACAGCAGTATTTTATTATCTAAGCGGAAGCCTTTTCACACGCAGGCGGCGGGCATGGGTGGAAGGCTGCAGATGCGGCTTACCGTAGTAAAAATGGTGCAGATTGGCAATTATAAATTCCGGAATGTGCCTACTTATTTGTTTGATGATGTGTATAAAGTAACTTCTTATCCCTTTGTGGGCGGGCTTTTGGGTAACGATCTGCTACGCCGTTTTAATATGGTGGTCAACTATCCTAAAAGAGAGATCCATTTATTGCCCAACAGTCATTTCAGGGAGCCGTTTGATTATGCCTATACCGGTATGGCCATTTATTATGTAGATGGATTTATTATAGTGGAAGATGTGATACCAGGTTCCCCGGCGGCTAAAGCAGGGCTAAAAATGGATGACCTGATAGTAGGTGTAGGTAAAAATTTCTCGAATAATATCATGGCTTATAAAACTATTTTGCAGAGTGCCCATGAAAATATAAAAATTACCATCCGGCGGGATAACCAGCTTAAGCAGGTTAGTATCAGGCCTTTGAGCATACTATAGCACTGTACCCCCAGCCCATGAAGGGATGGTCATTTAGTTAAGATTTTATTTGGTTACTGGCTTTTGATTTTCAATTATACTGCGCAAGGGATAAATTAGTGATATTTATTTTGTACAATAACCAAATAAAACAGGCTAACATTTTAGTCCGCCGCGGCGGAAGGGATATTGGTAGAAATAGACGTTATTTTAATTTCAATAAGTCCCGTAGGAACGTGATATGAAGAACTGATAACAGCGGGAGATTAAACCCTGAATAATATTACGTCCCTACGGAACGAAGAAATTTGATGCGTTGAACATAAAACGCAATTAAAGTTCCCCAATGGTATTCAGTACACGAGGGATTATTATTTCTTTTCCCCAAAAAGAAATAATAACAAAATCATATTTGCAACGATGCCTAATTGAAATTCTTCTGCCCGGACAAAAAAAAAAGAATGGTTGTATATAAGGTTCCCGATACGCTACACTATCGGGATAGACTGTCCCGATACGCATACGCTATCGGGATTATCAATGCAATGATGATGCTCATTGCTTCACTGCCTGGACAATAATTTTTCCTCACGTTTTTATCCCTTGTGCAGTATAAGCATCGTTGTGTTATGTAAATCCCGAATATCGGAACTCACTTGTACCGCATACCATTGGGGTACTTTGCCCACACTGTATATAGAAACTCAAGACCTGAGCGTGAAATAGCTGCCTAAATATTATTTTATCTTTCGCAGAATAAAGTTGCATTCTTTCACCTGCCGCGGCGGGGCAGGGATTCATGGTACCGGGTCTGGCCCATGCCCGCCCCATGGATTGCAACGGGCGATTCTCTTAATGGTAAGCCATAAACCCTTTATAGGCCCATACTTTCGCAAAGCTTCTATTCCATAATGTGAGCAGGTAGGCGTGTATCTGCATTGATTACCCAGCCAGGGAGAAATGATCAACTGGTATAATTTTATCAGGGCTATAAAAGGAAGGCTTAGGATAATCCCTAATTGCTTCATTAAAGAATGATCACCAGTTTTCACCTGTTAATTTGATTAATCGTTTTAAAACAACGCCCATTTTTTCATACACCCATTCATATTCGGGCAGTTCTTTTCCAACATAAATAAAAAATAGCGCCAGGGTATTTTTATTTAATTCCGGCAATAGCTGAAGTTCATTTTTTTGCAGGCGGTAAGCTTCCCTCATCAGGCGTTTAACCCGGTTTCTGTCAACTGCTTTTTTAAAATGGCGGCTACTTACGGTAAAGCCTGCCTTTAGCCTTGCGTGGGTGGTGACCACCTGTTGGTTAGTTATTGAAGGCTGATACTGCCTTAATATATACAATACCCTGAAAGGAAAAATAGGAAAAGATTTGCCCTCCTTAAACAGTTGCTCAATCGCCTTCCGGCTTTTTAGCCGTTCTTCTTTGCCAAGTGTGTATCGTATTTTTTTCTCCAATGATACAAAATTAAAAAAGCCCTCCTAAAGGAGGGCTGTAATTATTTTTTTACCCTTATGGGTTAGCGGTTGATTTTATTTTTTACCAAAACGTTCATCAGAAACAGTCAGTTTTACGCGGCCTTTTTTACGACGGCTTGCCAATACCTTACGGCCATTAGCAGTTTGCATGCGCTGACGGAACCCATGTACATGTTTTCTTCTGCGTACATGTGGTTGGTATGTCCTTTTTTTACCTGGCATTGTATTAAGTTTTTCCTTTTACAAAAATTATTTACTAAAACATTTAACCTACATTCATCAGGGCACCATCCCTGCTGCTTGTGAAAGGACGGCGAAGGTAATATAAAAATGCGAATTAAGAAATGCCAATTACAAATTAGTTGAAATTAAAGTTCCAAATGGCTTGATTTTACTGGTTTGCCAAAGAAGATAGCTCCATTGTAATCAAAGTCATCAGCAGAATCGGTTGTAAAAAAACTAAGCTGGCCATTTTTAGTACACATTTCCTCTAATTCAATATGTCTTTGCAAATAATCAGCTAAACTGTTGGCCACAATTTCTCCCTGCGATAAAATGGTGGTTCCTGCGGGAACATATCGTTTTAGTTTATCCTTCAGCAATGGGTAATGTGTGCATGCCAATAAAATAGTATCAATGTTGGGAGATTGGGCAAGGAGCTGGTGAATGTTTTTTTCGATAAAGTAATCCGCTCCGGGCGAGTTGTGTTCATTGTTTTCTATCAGCGGAACCCACATTGGGCATGCCTGCTGGTAAACCTGGATGGATGGGAAAAATTTTTCAATTTCAATAGGGTAAGAGTTGGACTGCACCGTTCCATGGGTGCCTAAAATACCCACCTGGTTATTTTTGGTAAAGTTTCCAATGATCTCTGTTGTAGGCCTTATAACGCCCAACACCCTTTTAACCGGATCAATTAAAGGCAGGTCATTTTGCTGGATTGTACGCAATGCTTTTGCTGAGGCGGTATTACAGGCAAGTATCACCAGTGGGCAACCCTGTTTAAAAAACCATTGAACACATTGCAATGAATACTGATAAACCGTTTCAAAACTACGGGAGCCATAGGGAGAACGGGCATTATCCCCAAGATAAATATAATCGTACTGTGGAAGCTTTGCTTTAATTTCTTTTAATACGGTTAAGCCACCATATCCACTATCAAAAACTCCAATAGGTCCATTACTCATATACCGTTCACGGCTTTGTGCAGGTGGGGAATTTTATTTTCGTCCGACCTTAACCGCTGCCAAATTTATAAAAAAAATTGATTGGCGTTAGAAATATAAAGCGCCTGGGCAATAAAAATGAAACTCATTTTTATTGCCCAGGCAAAAGGATTTCATGGCAGCATCGTTGTGTCACTCCCTTTTACCACATACCTATGGGCATCTTTAATTACGTTTTAAATTAAAGCAGCATTATTCCCTATTGAACGAACTTCCACAAAAGTTTATGGTTATTATTGCTGCTTTGCAGCCCAGGCATCCATCTTTTCCCCTAATGTAGTTAATGGCATTGCACCATCTTTTAAAAGTTCATCGTGAAATGCGGATAATTTAAATTTGCTCCCTAATTGTTTTGAATATTTATCACGTAATTCCTTGATTTTTAATTCCCCTACTTTATAACTAAGCGCCTGGCCTGGTATGGCCATATATCTTTCAATTTCGGCTGTAGCCGATTGTTCGGTTATGGGTTCATTCTTTCGCATATATTCAATCGCCTGCTCTCTTGTCCAGCCCTTTGCATGCATACCAGCATCTACCACCAACCTGATGGCACGGTGCATTTCATCGCCCAATGCATAGAAGTATTGGTAGGGGTCGGTATAGCAACCAAGTTGTTTGCCCAGGCTTTCGCAATACAATGCCCACCCTTCCCCATAAGCGGAGTTCCATCCCTCCTGCCTGAACTTAGGCAAATTGCTGTTTTCCTTCTGGATCATGATCTGAAAATGGTGGCCGGGAATTGCTTCATGAATAAACAGGTTTTCTTTTGCAGTGGTATATTTTGTAGCATCCACAATAGGTACATAAAAAATACCGGGACGTGTTCCATCAGTTAGCCCGGCATTATATTGCGCAGCAGCAGATGCCGCACGAAAGGCTTCTGTCTGCCTTATTTCAAAAGATGTTTTGGGTTGTAGTGTGAATAAAGTATTTAAATGAGGTTCTACTTTTTTTTGTATGGCCCTGTAAGCATCTAATACTTCTTCCGGGGTTTTATAAGGCAAGAATTGCGGAGCGGTTTTAGTAAATGTAAAAAAAGAATCCAATGTGCCTGTAAACTTAACCTGCTTCCGTACCTTTTCCATTTCTTCACGAATGCGTTTCACTTCTGATAACCCTGTATTATAAATTTCATCAGGCTTTTTATTAGTGGTAGTAAATACACGTATATAATAATCATACAATTTATCACCACCCGGCAAAGTACTTAAGCCACTGGTTGTGCTTGCTTTGGGCAAATATTCTTCTTTTATAAACGTTGCCAATTTTTTATAAGAAGGATTAATATAACCGGCAATCAAATTTTTATAAGCCCCTGTCAGCCTTGCTTTATCTGCATCGTTGAAACCTGCAGGAAATTTATTAACGGGGCTATAGAAAACACTTTTGGTAAAATCATTTGTTTGTAAGGCCTCCAATTGAGGGATCATTTTTACAACAAGCGCTTTTGGCAATACAATATTCTCTGTTAATCCTTTTCTGAAATAAAGGATGGCGCTATCACTCCATTCAGCAAACTTCTGTGCCCTGCTTAACCAATCATCGTAATCTTTCACGGTTTTAAATGGTTGCGCACCAGTGCCACTTCCTAACTGTCCCATAGTCAGTTGAAGCCCACGAAACTGGTTAAAAGGAATCCTGTTTTCTTTATAATTCAATCCTTCAAGACCCATTTCCAAATTGCGTTTAAGGATATCATAGCTGATCTTATCATTTGCATTCAGTAAATTTCTATCAAATTGTTTTATACCATTTAAATACCGGCTATAGTATTGTTTGGATTTCTCGTTATAACTATCCGTAAAAGTTATGGGTAAGAGATCGTTGTAACGATAATCACCGGCGTAAATGGCCTCCAGCGGGAACAATTTATAACCATCTTCCGTATAATCTTTAAAAAACGTGACTAACGCCTTATTATCGGCAGTGGTTTGGCAAAATGCCGGTTGAAAAAAATAGAATGCTAAAAGGATTAATAAGTATTTCATTTTGAAGGTTTAATAAACAAGATATAAAGAATAAAGCATTTAAAAATTGTTTTTGTTTGGTAGAGAAGGACTGCTTTCCGGCTCAATGTGGCCTGGTACTTACTGCAATTCAATTATAAAAATATTTACGCCCGTAATCATTAACACGCTTTAATCCGCAGATTGAAAAGCCGGTTTATATACTCAATACAAGCGTATCATATAAGCCGGGCCGGGGGTTTCACTAATTACAACTTATGTATAATTTCGCAAAACTAATCACAGCTTTTGATCGCCAGTTCCCAGGCGGGTCTCCGCATAAGGTTTGTGCGTTTGCCGCAGTACCCGCCGTATTAATGATTCTATCGGTTTTCTTTGAAACGTTCAACACCGGTTCCTTGTGGTAAATTGCAGGAGTAGCTTTTATTCATTCATCCAACAGTCTGCTACCGGTGAGTGCTGCAGCCAACGCACAATCCATTACAGTGACTCATCGGGGAAGAGTGGGCTTTATTCATTTACCAGGCGGGTAACGGTCCGGACAGGTAAGCCTGCTGATGCGCCTCTACAAATAACGCGGGTAAAGCTCCCCAATGGTATTAAGTACAAGAGTACCCAAATAAGCTGCGGCTCATGTTTCGCTCATTACAACGAGGATAAAATTTACAGGTCATTTAATTTCAAAGGGCGAACTGTTTTTTAAAGGGAGCCATAATTTGAAGGCCTTGTTTTGCCCCCGGCCCCTGAAGGGGAGGTCTTCGGACAGTTCATTAACTGCGCCAAAAGAATTACTCATTATAACGCAATTAAAATTGCATGACATAAGCCTGAAAGGCTTGAATTAAAATAGCCGTGGGTGAAACCCATGGTAAATTGAAATTGTGATGACCACAACCCCGAATGGGGTTGAATTTTAATATACCAGGAAATTCAACCCCATTCGGGGTTGTGCCTGATTTTG
>JANOTW010000653.1:0-8824 GCA_031416575.1 Ferruginibacter sp. | reverse complement strand
GTGATTTTTTATCAAAATGCAGGCGCTGCCGCGGACCTGTCCCCGGCAGTAATGGAGCGTACTTTATTTCATTCAACCAATACTTATTTTATTCCACATGCCACGGCCACCGCATATAGCTGTCGCACTAATTTGCCTCCTAATACAGCCTTCAGGGGTTTTGGAGGGCCACAGGGAATGTTTGTAATTGAATCCGCTATTGCCAAAGCGGCTGATGAGTTAGGTGTGGATGCCGCAGTAATTCAACAAAAGAATTTATTACAAACCGGGGATGAATTATTGTATGGACAAAAAGTAGAGAGTGAAGCTAATGAATGCTGGAACAAAGCGATTGAATTATTTGATTTTGATGCCTTAAAAAAGGAGGCCGCGGATTTCAATGCGCAAAATCATCTGTATAAAAAAGGGATATCATTGATGCCTATTTGTTTTGGCATTTCATTTACCAACACATTGATGAACCAGGCAAGGGCATTGGTGCATGTTTACACCGATGGAAGTGTGGTAGTGAGTACCGGTGCGATAGAAATGGGGCAGGGAGTAAACACAAAAATATTGCAGGTGGTGGCACAAACATTTTCCATTGGACCTTCAAAAATAAAAGTAAACAGTACCAATACTTACAGGATCGCCAATACCTCGCCATCCGCAGCCAGCGCTACGGCAGACCTGAATGGCAAGGCCACTTTGATTGCCTGTACTGAAATCATGAACCGCCTGAAACAGGTTGCCGCTTCTGAATTAAACGTTGAAGTATCCGCCATTGAAATTAAAGACGAGTTGGTTTTTACCAACGGCATTAAATCCGGTTTGGATTGGATGAAACTGGTGTTGGCCGCTTATGGCAAAAGGATTAGTTTATCGGAGCACGGGCATTATTCCACACCGGAAATTCATTTTGATAAAGCGGCGGGAAAAGGGCATCCCTTCGCCTATCATGTTTATGGAACCGCCATTACAACGGTAACGGTTGATTGCCTGCGGGGTATTTACGAAGTGGATGCTGTAAAATTAGTACACGATTTTGGCAGCAGCATGAACCGGGTGATAGACCTTGGTCAAATAGAGGGAGGGCTGGTACAAGGCATTGGATGGATGACGTTGGAAGAGATTGTTTATGATAAGGAAGGCAGGCTTCGGTCCAATGCTTTGTCAACTTACAAAGTGCCGGATATTTATTCGGCGCCAAAAGAAATTGTGGTTGAATTTTTGGAAACACAAAAAAACAACCTGGCTATATTCCGCTCAAAAGCAGTGGGAGAGCCGCCCCTGATGTATGGTATCGGCGCATTCTTCGCATTGCGGAATGCGATCCGAAATTTTAATCCGGATTTAAAACCGGCGTTCGATGCACCTATGACACCCGAAAAACTATTGATGAATTTGTACCCGGGAAAAGTAAAGAACCATATCGGGTCCCCGGTTTCCATTATCATAAACCAGCCAATAAAATTAACGGTGTAGTTTATGGATATTTGGTTTGTGCCAAAGAAAGGTATAAAATATGAATTGCAATTTTTATTGTCCGGGCAGGGGCGTTTCATGGCAACATCGTTGCATCGCCCTCTTGTACTTAATACCATTGGGGATCTTTAATTACGTTATACCGGACGGTTCATCAGGCGCAGTCAATGAACTGGCAGAAGACCTCCCCTTTAGGGGCCGGGGGCAAAACAGGGTCTTCAAATTATGTCTCCCTTTAAAAAACGGTTCGTCCTTAGAAAATAAATGACCTGTAAATTTTTCTCAGGTTGTTATTAGCGAAACATCAGCCCCGGTTTATTTGGGTACTCTTGTACCGGATACCATTGGGGATCTTTAATTGCGTTATAAATTATACCTGTCAATTACCTCACGGGTTTTTAATTCGTGTAATTCGTGCCTTAAAAATTCGTGTTATAAATAATATTCGAGCGAATAAATCATGCATAAACAACTTCCCACCTGGCAATTAATTCAAAACAGCCTTCAGCGAAAAATTGAAGTAATGCTGCTGTATGTGCTGCAAAGCAAGGGTAGCAGCCCGGGCAGGCAGGGATTCTTTATGTCGGTAAATGCAAATGGTGAAATGAGTGGATCCCTTGGTGGTGGTATCATGGAGCACAAGTTTGTAGAACTTGCCAAAACAAATTTGAAACAGGCAGCCCGGGAGAAATCCATTCATCATCAATTGCATGATAAGCAGGCCGCCAAAAACCAAAGTGGTATGATCTGCTCCGGCGAACAAACCATTTTTTTATATACGGTAAATGCAAATGATGCGGAGGTTATCAGTTTATTGATTCAATCATTGCAACAAAATAAAAATGGCGCCCTGCAGTTATCTCCAGGGGGCATTTCTTTTTTAGAAAATATTCCTGTTGATGATTTTAGCCTGGAGATAATTAGTGAACAAAATTTTTTGTACATGGAAAAATCAGGCTACAAGAATCATTTGTACATTATTGGGGGAGGGCATTGTGCATTGCCTTTTTCACAGCTCATGAGCGGAATGGATTTTTACATTCATTTATTCGATGACAGGTCTGGGCTCAATACCATTGAACAAAATTATTTTGTACATGAAAAGAATTTGGTGGATGATTATAATTATTTATCCGAATTGATCCCTTCCGGCAAAAATATTTATGTGGTGATCATGACGGTTGGTTACCGGACGGATGAAGTGGCTTTGAAAGCATTGCTTGGTAAGGATTTTAAATACCTGGGGATACTGGGAAGCAAAACCAAGATCGGGAAAATGTTTCAGGGCCTGCTGGCAGAGGGTGTTGCGCCGGAAATTTTGGAACGCATTCATGCGCCCGTTGGGTTAGCCATAAAAAGCCAGGCACCGGAAGAGATTGCTGTGAGTATTGCCGCGGAAATTATACAGGTGAAGAACCGTGATCCTAATGTCTGATGTCTGATTTTTTGATGTCTGATTTTTTTTAACTTGTTGGATATTCTATTTATTTGTTGAAGTATCCGGGTTATGCCTGATGTTTGATTTTATGTGTGATGTATTGTTAGACAAATTTTTATATTTCGATAAGTTACATGAATACAAGATTTTTCCTTAACGGATAAATATCAGAAACTATCAAATTGAAACAAATCAAACGAGTCCGAACGGCGTTCAGCCGGTCGGGCATCTAAAAATCAGGCATCAGCATTTTTGATATGAGGCATTTTTTGACTTTAGAAACTTCACCAGAAAATAAAAGTAATAACGATTTGAAAAAAATCAGATATCAGAAAATCAGACCATCAGGGATTATCAATACACCGTTTTATCCGGCTTATCCCTCCACGCTTCAAATACTTTTAAAGCATGCTCACGGCCAATTGGTATGATGGGGATTTTGCGGTTTTCAATGGCTACGGTCATTTCATCATAGATCATGGAATCATCAAAACCTATATCAGCGGCGTCCTGGCGGTTATTGGCATAATACACGATTTTCGGCCTTGCCCAATAAATAGCGCCGAGGCACATGGGGCAAGGCTCGCAGGAAGTATATATTTCACAATCATCCAATTGGAATGTGCCTAAATTTTTACAGGCTTCTCTTATAGCGGTTACTTCCGCATGGGCCGTGGGATCGTTGGTGGAGTTTACTTTATTATTCCCCCTTCCTACAATTTCATCGCCTTTTACAATGATGCAGCCAAAAGGGCCGCCTTCATTATTTGCCATTCCGCTATGAGACAATTGAATGGCTTCCTGCATAAATTTTTCTTCTCTTGTCATGGCGGTTTATAGATTACCTATAAATATAAAAAATAGTACTTGAAAAATTGAATGATTCTTTTGGTGAAAGGGAATAAGGATAAAAACTTAAAGAGTATTTGATCCAGAACTTCTTGTTTGGATCCATGAATAACTGCGGCTGACGTTTCGCTAATTTATAACGTAATTAAAGATGCCCATTGGTATAACGTACAAGAGTGCGACGCAACGATGTTGAGAATTGAAATATAGTTTGGACAAAAAACTGTATTGCGAAATCCCGACCTGTGCCGACCTTTCGGCATTTTTTTCGGGAATGCCATGGAATTCTTCTGCCCGGGCCACCGGATTTTTTTTAAAAAGCATAAATGCCTGATGAATGTCCATCCTTTACCAGTCGCTTTACACTGCCCTGGAATATGCTAATACTGATCAAAGCTATCAAAGGCGGCAATCGTTTTATCAAGGTCATCATACGATAGCGCATTATTTAAAAACCAGCTTTCATAAGCAGAGGGCGGCAGGTAAATTCCATTATCCAGCATGTGATGAAATAACTTATTGAACAGCGGGATATTCGTTTTGGAAGCAGATTCGAAATCAACAATATCATGATCGCAAAAATGTACACTGATCATACTGCCACAGCGGTTGATACGAAAATGGGCCCCACGTTTTACTAAAACTTTTTCAATACCATCGCCCAGGTATTTCGTTTTAGCATCCAGATCATCATAAATAGATGGATTGCTTTTTAATTCTTTCAACAAAGTAAAACCAGCGATCATCGCTATAGGGTTACCACTTAAAGTGCCCGCCTGGTACACATCGCCCAACGGTGCAATATGTTGCATGATCTCTTTTTTGCCACCAAATGCGCCAACGGGCAAGCCACCTCCAATCACTTTGCCATAGGTAACCAGGTCGGCATTGATATTTAGTTTTTCCTGAGCGCCACCGGCACCCAATCTAAAACCAGTCATCACTTCATCAAAAATAAAAACGATGCCTTCTTCATCACAGATTTTTCTAAGTCCTTCCAAAAATCCTGGCGCAGGCAGAATGCAACCCATATTACCAACAACGGGTTCAATAATAATGGCGGCAATTTCACTTTTGTATTCCCGTGCCAGTTGTTGCACCGCTTCCAGATCGTTGTATGCACAGGTGAGCGTATCATTACTAACGCCACCGGTTACCCCAGGAACGGTTTGGATATTAAAAGTGGCCATTCCACTGCCTGCTTTTACCAAAAACGCATCGGCATGCCCATGATAGCAACCTTCAAATTTGATGAATTTATTTCTGCCGGTATAGCCCCTTGCCAAACGCAAAGCGCTCATGCAGGCCTCCGTACCGCTGCTCACCATTCTGATAAGGTCCACATTCGGAACCATGCTGATAATCAGTTCAGCCATGTCAATTTCCAGTTCGGTAGGTGCGCCAAACGATGTTGAATAAACCGCGTATTCCTGTATTGCTTTTACTATTGGCCCGTATGCATGGCCTAAGATCATTGGCCCCCATGAAGCGATGTAATCAATATATTGATTGCCATCAGCATCGTACAGGTAGGCGCCTTTGGCCCGCTTCATAAACAGGGGAGTGCCGCCAACACTTTTAAATGCCCTTACCGGCGAATTCACACCACCGGGAATACTTTTTTGGGCACGTTCAAATAATTCAATACTCTTTTCAATCATAGTTGTAAGTGGTTTTGCGAATGGTGAATCAATGAATAGTTTTTTCGTTCCATAGGAACGGTATGTGGGTAGAATATATTTTTCAGTTATGGCTTTCGTTCCGTAGGAACGGCATGTGCAATGGATTTTAGCATTTTGCAACTATTCTAAATGATGTAATTGTACCTTAATAAAATTTGCCTGCCGGAAAGACGAAAGCAGATATCGTTCCTACGGAACGAAGCAAATGCTAAATGGTTTTTCTACCCATATATCGTCCCCAAAGGGACGCATACGTATTACAAAATATTCACGATAACAACCTGCAGGCGTCCTTCGCAAAATACGTTGCTATCAAATCCGCACCTGCTCTTTTAAAAGCCGTGAGCGTTTCAAGTATCGCTTTGTCCTCATCAATCCAACCCATTTTCGCGGCTGCTTTGATCATTGCATATTCGCCACTGATATTATACACGCTTACCGGAACGTCCACCGCGTTTTTTACTTCCCGTACAATATCAAGGTACGGAAGCCCGGGTTTTACCATTACGATATCAGCGCCTTCTTCCACATCCATCAGCGCTTCTTTTACTGCTTCAATACGGTTGGCATAATCCATCTGGTAGGTTTTCTTATCACCAAATCCGGGAGCGCTATCCAACGCATCCCTGAAGGGGCCATAAAAGCAGGATGCGTATTTCGCACTGTATGCCATGATACCCGTCCGGGTAAAATTATTTTCTTCAAATGCTTCACGGATGGCGCCTATCCTGCCATCCATCATATCGCTGGGCGCTACAAAATCAGCGCCTGCTTTCGCATGGCTGAGGCTCATTTTTACCAACGCGTCCACTGTTGGGTCATTCACTATTTCCCCATCTTTCACAATGCCATCATGCCCATAAGATGAATAGGGATCCAATGCAACATCCGTCATCACTACCATTTCAGGTACCGCGTTTTTTATCGCTTTAATACTTCTCTGCATTAATCCATCCGGGTTCCAGGCTTCTTTGCCGGTATTGTCCTTTAACCCGTCCGGCGCTTTTACAAATAACAACACACTCTTGATACCCATGCTCCATAACTCCTTTACTTCCTTCAATGTACCATCAAGCGAACGCCTGTAGTAGCCGGGCATTGAAGGGATTTCAAATGATACATTTTCACCCCCATCAATAAATAATGGCGCTATAAAATCGCTGGGTGTTAAGATGGTTTCCGCAACCATGCTCCTGATTGCAGGTGTAGCCCGGAGTATTCTGTTTCTTCTTTGCAGGTTCATAATAATGTCTGATGTCTGATTTTTAGATGTCTGATTTAAATGTCTGATGTCTGATTTTTAGATGTCTGATTTTTTTTATACTTCTTAGTCTTTGTGTTACAGTATAATACATGCGTGATACAAATATCAGACATCAGACATCCTTATTATTTGCTTTTGCGGTTTTGTCTGTTGCTGCAAAAATTGCAGTTAATTCATTTGCTTCTTTTATTAATTTATCTATATTTTCTCCCTTAATGAGATCAGCATCACTAATTATTTCTAACCAGTAATGTGATTCATCCGCTTCTTCCAAAACAATTTCAATTTTATAGATAAAGTCTTTGGTTGATTTTGCTCTTACAGTTGCCCTGTAATTGGCCCCTACAGAACCAGCAGATCTAATTACCTGTTTTGCTATTTCATAACCAGCGGCATTTCGTGGTAGTTTTTCGCAAAGCTTAATAACATCAATGAGAAATTGTTTGGTTCTTTGCTGCAGAATTTTTCTGTCCATTGATTTGAAAGTTTAATAGGTATGTAAAAATTATAAAGCTATCACATTGTAAAATAATTTACAATTATAAAAAAATCAGACATCAAAAAATCAGACATCAGACATTAAATCCATTCAACAGGATGCAAACAAGCCTGCAATAATTTATCTTCCTCGCTTCCTTTAGTTGGTTGATAATTATATTCAAAACGAACAGTTGGCGGCAGGCTCATTAAAATACTTTCTGTGCGGCCATTTGTTTTTAATCCAAATATTGTTCCCCGGTCATGCACCAAATTAAACTCTGTATAGCGGCCACGCCTTATTTCCTGCCAATGTTTGTTTTCGGTAGTGTAAGGTAAATTTTTTCTTTGTTCAACTATCGGGATATAAGCATCCATAAATGCGTAACCACAAGCCTTTGCAAAGGCAAACCAAAATTCAATATCCCGATCTTCCGCAGGCCTTTTGTAATCGTAAAAAATTCCGCCAATGCCCCTGCGTTCATTGTTGCGATGGGTGTTTACAAAATATCCATCGCATGTTTTTTTAAATTCAGTATAAAAAGTAGGGTCAAAGGGGTCGCAAACATTTTTATAGGCCTGGTGAAAATGCCTGGCATCTTCTTCAAACAAATAATACGGTGTAAGATCGGTACCACCGCCAAACCATCTGTCTATTACTTGATCAGCTTCGTTGTATAATTCAAACATGCGATAATTGCAATGCACCGTTGGTACAAAAGGGTTCAACGGATGTATCACCAAACTTATTCCGCATGCAAACCAGCTATCGCCGTCAATTTTTAATTGGGTGCGCATCAGGTCAGTCACCTTTCCAAAAACGATGGAAGTATTAACGCCTCCTTTTTCAATTACAGCGCCATTACTGATCACCCTTGTTTTACCGCCACCACCTTCCGGCCTTTCCCAGGCGTCTTCAATGAATTTCGCTTTGCCGTCAGCCGTTTCCAATGCTGCGCAAACATCATTTTGAAGCTGATGTATAAATGAAATCCATTTATTTTTAATGCTCATTTTATAACGTTGTTAAATCAATATTTAGCGATTAAAAATTATTGTCCGGGCCAAGAAGCCATGTGGATCTTCATTGGCAGGCCCTCCCGATCCTTATCGGGATCGCACTCTTGTACTGCGTATCATTGGGGGGCTTTAATTGCGTTGTTTTTGGACTCTAACTGTGGGGCTTACCTGTACTTTATATTTTCAACCGGCTTCATACCCCAACTCTATTTCATCCCAAATATTTTATTACGCCCTTTCAGGGCTTGAGTGTGTTTCATTTTTACACATAGGGCGATGCCCTATGCTATGATATTACGCCCTTTCAGGGCTTCGTTTTGTACTCCTTCACCGCATCTACAAAAGCCCTTGCATGGTCAACGGGGATATTGGGCGTAATACCATGGCCCAGGTTGGCGATGTAATTTTGTACGCCAAAAGCATCAATCATTTCCTTCACTGCTTTTTTGATTTCCGGGATGGGTGCCAGCAATTTGGCGGGATCAAAATTTCCCTGCAGCACAATTTTGTTTCCGGTTAATTCACGGGCTACTTCCGGTGAGGTGCACCAGTCAATTCCAATACCTGCCGCACTGCTTTCGCTGAGGTCTTTCAGTGCATACCAGCTTCCCTTTGGAAACAGGATCACGG
>JANOTW010000652.1:0-5508 GCA_031416575.1 Ferruginibacter sp. | reverse complement strand
CAATAGAATTAAGCGGAAAGGAAAAGCAGGTTTTTATAGTAAAATTCAGCTTCACCAAAAAAAAATTGAACCGTTTTAATCCCCAGCTTATTAATGATGATTATTTAATTAAATACAAGACTTTAAGGCATTTTCAAAATGATGGGCAGCCTGCATTTGGATATTTATTAAGTGGTATCCTGTTAATGATGATCTTTTTTACCGGGGCCAATTACTTACAAAGTAAAAAGAAGGAATTTTTGTACAATTTTTGTTATTCCATCTGCATGTTCGGCCTCATCTTTTTAAACACTTTCCTGGAAAGGAAAAGTGGTATTTTCAGCAGCCTGTTCCAGGAGTATTTGGATTTCATGTTGTTGGCAACCGGAACTGTATTTTACATCGCATTTACAAGAAAGTTCCTGGAAACCAAGGAAAACTACCCTTTATTAAACAAAATATTCGTTTATGAAGAAAAGCTGGTGATGGTAATACTTGCGTGCTTTACTTTCATTGTTTTTTTTACTAATAATTTCCTGTTGCAGAAAACCTTGGAAAACGGCATGAAATTAATAGCGCTCATAATTGGCATTGTATATATTATCATAGCATTATCACAAAAGAATAAGTTAATGAATTATCTCGCCATAGGAAATGCGATCCTTATTTTTTTCTCCATCATTTCATTTTACATGATCCTCTTCCTGCAAAAGAAAGCCGGTATATTCACCCACTCCATGATTTATTATGAAGTGGGGATAGTAAGCGAACTGATATTTTTTCTATTAGGGCTTTCCTATAAAAACAAGATAGCATTAATTGAAAAAATCAAAGAGCAGGAATCATGGAAACTGGAAGCGGAAAAGCAATCGTATGAAACCAAGCTGGCAGTGTTGAAAGCCCAGCAGGACGAACGTAACCGTATCAGCGCCGACATGCATGACGACCTTGGCGCAGGCGTAACAGCCATCCGTTTGTATAGTGAGCTGGCTAAAAAAAGAATAGGAAAAGAGGTAGTCCCCGAGATTGAAAAAATATCTTCTTCGGCAAACGAATTACTCAATAATATGAATGCCATCATCTGGACGATGAGCAGCAGCAATGATTCATTGGATAATATGGTTGCATATATTCGCAGCTATGCAATTGAATATTTTGAAAATACAGGTATCAACTGCCTCATACAAATTGAAGAAGATATGCCCAATATCGCCGTAGGCGGTGAAATAAGAAGAAATATTTACATGGTTGTAAAAGAGGCTTTGAATAATATCCTGAAGCATTCGAAGGCAACTGAAGTAAACATTAATTTAAAGAGGGAAAAGAATGGTTTATCACTTTATATACAGGACAATGGGACCGGAATTGACTTTAATAACCTGCGCAGGTTTGGAAACGGGTTAATCAATATGAAAAAAAGAATGGAAGAAACACAGATACTTTTTAAAATAGAAAATAAAAACGGCACCTTAATCACCCTCCATACCAAAGTGGAGCTTTAGTTTTTATTTGTTATACCTAATACCATCAAAATCCAGCCCGCAATTAAACACAGGCCGCCAATTGGGGTAATGGCGCCCAGCCATTTAAATCCTTGCTGGCCCAATGCCTCCAGTAAAGTCAACAGGTACAGCGAGCCACTAAAAATTAATATACCATAGCAAAATAAACGTCCGGACCAAAGCAGATAGTTATTAGGAAACTCCTTAAATAAAATGCCAACCGCCACCAAAGCGAATACATGGTAAAACTGGTAACGGACCGCAGTTTCAAAAACAGCGAGGTATTTATCACTTAGCAATTGTTTAAGCGCATGTGCTCCAAAAGCGCCCAATACAACAGCCAGTGCGCCAAGCAAAGCTGCTGTTTTTAAGAAGAATGTATGCATAGGTTAATTTAAGGCGTGATGGTTGAAATAATACCCGGAAAAGATTTTTCAGTTAACAGGTTGGATTGAACGGTGACTTTTGCCTGTGAATAAAAGGGCAATCTTTCCTCTACTTTTTGTTCGATAAAGAATAGTAATTCAGCCTGGTTTAGTTTTTTTAAAAGCGGCCTTTTTTCCTTTTCCGATAAAACCCTTTGTAATATTTCCGGGGATGTGCAGGCAATGTAAATAGTTATTCCAGTATCATTCATCCATTGCATATTTTCATAAAAACAGGGAGTACCACCTCCGCATGCTACAATGGTGTTTTGCAGATCAACGCAGGTTCTCAAGGCTTCTGCTTCTATCTTTCTAAAATGATCTTCGCCACTGATCTCAAAAATCCCCGCGATTGTTTTTCCCGCTTTCTTTTCAATTACTTCATCAAGGTCAACAAATGAAAGTTGATTGGCTGCCGCCCATATTTTACCCCAATGTGTTTTACCACTTCCCATATAACCAATGAGGAAGAAGACCCCTAACCCCCGCTGGTTAGCGTAGGAATTATTTGAAGAGTTTATATTAGTCACGTATTCTTTTAGCAAAGAAAGACAAATAATAAATAGTAATGTAGCAAATTTAAAGTCTCTGTTTTTGTTCCCCCTTTAGGAGGTTAGGGGGCTACTTCTTTTTATAATCACCTCTTTTCCATGACTTAATAAATTCATTCCAGGCGAATGGGTTAAAAATATTCATGGGAGGAATCTGGCCGGAATAATAGGATTTTGCAGCCTGTTGTGTCAGGTATCTTCCCGCAGCTTCCCTTCCATCGGTAGGTAATGTTGCCATCAAAAGCCTTCTTCTGCCTTCATCGTTATTTTTACGTGCAACTTCCAGGTTATCATCAGGTACTACGGTATTTATAAAATCCCTTTCAAACTGCTCCCTCGATGGCCTTGATTTTATAATGGTGGCTGCAAGGTAAACCGTATCATTTACCATCAACTGTAATACGCTATACTGGCTACCTTCTATATCTTTTGGAATGGTTACTAATTTTGGTTTATAGCCAACGCTGGAAAATTCAATCAAGTCGCCTTTTAATGCGACTATGCTGAAAACACCCTGGTGGTTGGTAATTGTTCCCCTGGTGGTGCCTTTTATAGTTACACTTACGGCAGGTATTCCCTGCAGGCTGTCTGCCGTCATTACTACTCCATACAACTGTACCACGGAGTCTTTGAACGTTTCAAATTGTGCTTTGGAAGCAAGCGGAAAGAGGCAGGTGGCGATAAGGAAATATAGTATAAATTTATTCATGTACTCAACCCTTAAATGGTTTTATGTGTTTATATTAAAATGATCCGTGTTGCACAATGTTTAAAGGTACAGTTGTCTCACCGGAACAGTAACATTGTTTAATAAATAAACTGTTGTCGAGTTCCAAAAATAACAACATTCCTTATTTAATAAACAAAGTAAGGTGTTCAATGTTTAATTTTGCCGCTCAAGCTGGTTTTTTAACAAATATAAATGAACGATGACAAACGAAGATATACTGAAAGCTTTGAGTAACGTGCAGGAACCCGATTTGGGAAAAGACCTGGTAACACTCAACATGGTAAAGGATATTGTTATTGATGGTAAAAAAGTCTCCTTTACGGTGGTGCTTACTACGCCTGCCTGTCCGCTGAAGGATTTGATTATGAATGCCTGTATTAATGCCGTGAAACTATTGGTGGATAAGGAAGCCCTGGTAACCGTAAACTTTACCAGCAATACAAGCAGTAACCGGAAGGATGCAAAAACAGTTTTAAACGGGGTAAGGAATATCATCGCGGTAGTTAGTGGCAAAGGTGGAGTGGGAAAAAGTACCGTTTCAAGTAACCTGGCAATAGCACTGGCACAAGGTGGCGCCAAAGTGGGATTGATGGATGCGGATATATACGGGCCAAGCCAGCATATTATGTTTGGGGTACGTGGCGACAGGCCGCAGATGAAGGAAGTGGATGGTAAAGGAATGATAGTGCCCATTGAAAAGTTTGGTATTAAGATGATGAGCATTGGTTTGTTGGTGGACGAAAAGCAAGCTGTTGTTTGGCGCGGGCCAATGGTGAGCAGCGCCATCCGGCAGTTTGTGACTGATGTGGATTGGGGTGAATTGGATTATCTCGTAATTGACATGCCACCCGGCACGGGCGACATTCATTTAACGATTGTACAAACAGTGCCCGTTACGGGGGTAATTGTTGTTACAACACCTCAATTGGTTGCATTGGCGGATGCTAAAAAAGGGATTGCCATGTTTAGCCAGGCACTGTTGAAAGTACCCATTATTGGCCTGGTGGAAAACATGAGTTATTTTACCCCGGTGGAATTACCCGGCAATAAATATTATATTTTTGGAAAAGATGGTGGCAAAAATTTAGCGGAAGAATTTGACATCCCTTTCCTGGGGCAAATTCCCATCGTACAGTCCATTCGGGAAGGTGGCGATAGTGGCATACCCATTATGGAGAGTGATGATGAGCTTGTTAAAAAGGCATTCATAGAATTCGCAGGCAATGCGGCAAGGGGCATCGCCATGAGGAATGCTGATCTTGCGCCAACTGAAATACAGCAGATGACAACATTGGCTTAAAGCGATTTGAATTTATGCCGGAATAATATGTTGGTGATATTTTTTTTTGACCGGCATTAGTACTGAGCGAAGCCGAAATATTCATAGCCTGCCCTGCCATGCGGGCGCATCATCATTGTATCCCCCTTTTATACAACCATTCTTTTTTTGTTGTCCGGGCAGAAGTATTTCATGGCATCATCGTTGCGTTGATAATCCCGATAGCGTATGCGTATCGGGACAGTCTATCCCGATAGAGAAGCGTATCGGGACCCTTCTATACAACCATATTTTTTGTCCGGGCTAAGAAGCTATGTGGAGCATCGTTGCATCGCTTGCCGACAGTATTTGTCGGCATCCCGATGTTACACTTGAATCGGGACTTATACTGAATACCATTGGGGAACTTTAATTGCGTTATATGTTCAACGCATCAAATTTCTTCGTCCCGTAGGGACATAATATATCGGTAGCCAGAATAAAAATTTTCATTCATAGTCCCGTAGGGACGTGATAACATTCCAAGGGTTTTTAAATTTCCCACTGCCTCTAAATTCTTTATATCACGTCCCTACGGGACTTATTGAAATTATAATAACGTGTATTTCTACCAATATCCCGTCCGCCGCGGCGGACTAAAAGGGAAACCTGTTTATTGTTGTTATTAGCGAAACATCAGCACCGGTTTATTTGGGCCCTCTTGTACTGAATACCTATTAGCAACTTTAATTGTGTTATAATGAGCGATTCTTTAGGCTTAGGTAATGAACTGGCAGAAGACCTCCCCTTCAGGGGCCGGGGGCAAAACAGGGCCTTCAAATTATGCCTCCCTTTAAAAAACAGTTCGTCCTTTGAAAATAAATGACCTGTAAATTTTACCCACGTTGTAATCAGCGAAACATCAGCCCCGGTTTATTTGGGTACTCTTGTACCGCATACCATTGTGGAACTTTAATTACGTTGTATGAAATAATTCTAAAATTATTTTCCATCAATTTTTTCACCCATAGCAAATAACCCTGCCAGCTACTCTTTATACTTT
>JANOTW010000651.1:0-2128 GCA_031416575.1 Ferruginibacter sp. | reverse complement strand
GATGATGTGAAAGGTGTTGACCTTCTCATTTTTGATATACAGGATATTGGTGTTCGTTTCTATACGTATATTTCTTCGCTGGAAGAATTTATGGAAGGGGCTTTTGAATTAGGTAAGCCGTTAATGATATTAGACAGGCCAAATCCAAACGGCCATTATGTAGACGGCCCGGTGCTGGATAAAAAATATCAATCGTTCATCGGTAGACAAACGGTACCCATTGTTTATGGAATGACGATTGGAGAATATGCATTTATGATTGCCGGTGAAAAATGGCTGAGTGAAAAAGCCAATGCGAAATATGCTTATTATAAAACAGCCAAAAATTCTGTTGATACCCCTTTTCATTTCCAGGTAATAAAATGTGCAAATTATACACACCAAAGTAAATATGTATTGCCTGTAAAACCATCTCCCAATATTCCAAATATTCAATCTATCTATTTATATCCTTCCACCTGTTTCTTTGAAGGCACGGTACTGAGTGAAGGAAGGGGTACCAATAAACAGTTCCAGGTATTTGGGCATCCCTCATTACCAAAAAATCTTTATTCATTTACTCCCAATCCCAATGAAGGGGCAAAAAGTTCCAAACTATACGGGCAGCTTTGTTACGGATGGGATTTATCAGGAACACCGGAAGAAGTATTTAAAATGGTTGATAGTAAAATACAATTGAAATGGCTGATAGAAGCTTACCGGTTATTTCCAGAAAAAAATAAATTTTTTCTGCTACCCAAATCAGGTAATATGGAAGAATCTTTTTTTAACAAACTGGCGGGTAATAATGATTTGTGGCAGCAGATAAAAAAAGGAAAATCAGCAGCAGAAATAAGAAAAAGCTGGGAGCCCAAATTAAGTCAGTTTAAAAAAATAAGAAAAAAGTATTTGCTGTATGAAGATATTGAAAGCCTCAAGCCCTAAAGGATAATTATCAGATAAGCTGCAATTGTGAAGCCATTCGTATCAGGGATGCTGTATTTTTCGCTTTCAGTTTTGCCAATAAGTTTTTCCGGTGTGTATCTACCGTAGACGGACTTATAAAAAGTTTCTGTGCAATTACATTATTAGTCATGCCTTCAGCAATCAGCTCCAGCACTTCTTTTTCCCGGCGGGTGAGTACAATATTTGTGCTTTCATTCCGTCGCAGGGTTTGAGAGGCTTCATTACTTAAATAAATTTTTCCTTTTGTTACGGCTTCTATTGCCTCCATCAATTCTTCCTGCGTAGCATTCTTCAACACATAACCGGAAGCCCCGTTGTCCATCATCTTTTGTATAAAACTTTGCTGGTTAAAGGTGCTGAGGCCAATAATAAAAATGGAAGGGTACTTCTCTTTCACCTCTTTACATAAATCAATACCGCTTTTATCGGGTAGGTTGATATCCATTAAAATCACATCGGGCTGATGTTGCTGTAAAAATGCAAAGCAGGAAGCAGCATTAGTGGCATGCCCGGCCCATTCAACACTCTTTTCATTTTGTAATAATGAACGGATGCCTTCAATTACCATGTAATGGTCATCTACTATAAATACTTTGATCGCCATTTACGTATTTAATTCAATATGAACGGAAGTGCCTTTACCTGGTTCCGATTGCACATCCAATGTACCTTTTAAATATTCAACACGGCTCTGGATATTGCTCCAGCCCATTCCTTTTGAACCTTGTAAAATTAGCGGGTTAAATCCTTTTCCATCATCTTCTACGGTTATACTTATATCAGCATTGATTTTACTTACCTGCACAATGGCCGTTTTAGCAGCAGCATGTTTCATGGTATTATTAATAAGTTCCTGCACAATCCGGTAAATGGCAATGGCGGTTGTTTGTTCAATTACTATATTCTCCAAACCTATTGACTGATAGTTTACCTGTAATGCTCCGGATTGATTAATATCATTACAAAAATCTTTCAAAGCCGTATCCAACCCAAACTTTACTAAGGCTTCCGGCATCATGTTGTGTGCCACACGGCGCATTTCTTTGATAGAACTGTCCAGCATGTCCATACTGCGTTCAAAGGCCTGCACATTAGCCGGCGTCATTACAAGATTTCCTTTCATAGTCTGAAATGAGTATTTAATACCTGACAACATTCCTCCTAATCCATCATGCAGGTCTTT
>JANOTW010000650.1:0-3472 GCA_031416575.1 Ferruginibacter sp. | reverse complement strand
CCCCCTTTGCATCTTTTACCAATATTTGCATCCTGGCATCATCTATATGGGCTAGTTGTAATTTGGTTACTTCGCTTACCGTTAGCCCGGTGCTGAAGGCGGTAAATAAAATTGCTTTATGCTTTCTATTTTTTATCGCTTTAAAAAAATCGCCCAGTTTACTTTCGGCTAACACGTTGGGTAAGGTAAGTGGTTTTTTGGCCCTTGGCAGGTCAACAAAAAAACGCTCCCGGTGCAATACCTTTTCAAAATAATATTTTAAAGCGTTCAGCCTGGTGTTAAGTGTATTTACACTCAACTGTAATTCATTAAGGGAGAAAAACATATAACTTCTTATTTCTTCGCTCGTTAAAGTTTCTACCTGTTTATTGTTTAAGGTTTGTAGCAGTTTATGAAACTCGTTCTTGTATGTTTTAATAGTGGTTCTCGGGTTACCAGCCAGTTGCATCGTTTTTACCATGCGTACCAGTTGCGAAAGATTTTCATCGCTGATATCGTATGTTTTAAGGTTTACAGGTGCAAGGGCAGGCTGTTCCGCGGCGGCTTCTTTAATTGGTACTGTTTTTTTTCTTTTATCAAGGTATTCCCTGAATGCCGTTGAATCTATTGTTGCTGTACCTTGGAAACGCTTCGCCAATGCGGTATAATTTTCTTTGCTGAAAGGCATATACCAGCAAGCATGGGTTTTGCTCCATCTTACCCCTTTAATTTTTCTTATCAGCAAATTTAAAACCGTATCATTTTCAAAACAAATACCCATTTGCTCTTTACCGTGGTGAAAGAACGCCTTTAGTGTAATGGCTAACATAATTGACTGGTTTAAAAAATGAGTAGTGTTAAGTTATTATTAAATGGGCCTAAAGTTATAACACGAATTTTACGGCACGGATTACACGAATTTTAAAACACTAATTACACGAATTATAAAACACGGATTACACGAATTTTAAAACACGGATTGGACGAATTTTAAAAGCTCGGATTACAAGAATTTTAAAACACAGGTTACACGAATTATAAAAGCACGGATTACACGAATTATAAAACACGGATTGGACGAATTTTAAAACACAGGTTACACGAATTATAAAAGCACGAATTGCACGAATTTTAAAACACGGATTACACGAATTATAAAATAAGGGTTACACGAATTATAAAACACGGATTACACGAATTAAGAGAAAAGCGCCCTTACTGTAATTCAGGTGTTTTTCCTGTGGTATAAAAGACTTTGGCAGATAACATTTTATATGGGCTGCCCCAATTTTTTAAAGGGCTTTGCCAACCCTCACTTACATATTATGTATGGGGGTAATGGAAACTGGATTACAAAATACTAATAATATTCAATGACAGGCGGATATTTTTTCTGCCCCTGGCTGGTGTACCGCCAGCCCGCGAAAATTTGAATTGCACCCCTCTATTTGCCTAAAAAAACATCTCGCTTGATTGTCAATGTATAAGTTGTTTTGGCGAAAGTAGAATTCCTGATAAAACATTCGTAAAGCCAACCGGCTATTTTAGTGAACCTCCATATTATGGGCGCAAAAACTCCAGCCCTTTCTTCATTGTTGCTAAAATTGGCATTACATAAATACCATTTAATGAACGAAACCAGCTTTAATTTAAAACGCAATTAAAGGCCCCCAATGGTATGCCGTACAAGAGGGCGATGCAACGATGTTCCACATGGCTTCTTAGCCCGGACAATAATATTTTTTTGCAAAATCACCTTAGGGGCTTATCTGCTTTTTTTATAATTAACCGAATAAAAAATCGTGGTGCATTACTACTGCTGCCGGTTCAACTGTTTGCTGTATGAAAAGACATATTGGCACAACTTGTTCCGCCACGGGCGTGGATTAGCTCATTAGCTAATTTTCGGCCACGCTTATGTCTTTCTTTTCTTTAAAGAAAAATATAAAATACAATAACACGGCTGTTGCAATACCAGCAGGCACCAGCCAGATGGTTTGCCAGTCGTGCGTATTGCCCACCTGGTAACGCCCTGCTATAAAGCCGGAGAACCAGGTGCCAATGAACATTCCCAAACCATAAGTAGCAAAAGTAAAAAGGCCCTGCGCCGCATTTTTTATTTTTTCACCGGCTTTTTTCTCCGTGTACATGTAGCCTGTTACAAAAAAGAAATCGTAACATACGCCATGTAAAATAATGCCGGCGTACAGCATCCAACTGCCCGGATCAGCATATCCATAAGCAAAAAATATATACCGTAAAACCCAGGCCGACATTCCAATGATCAGCATTTTTTTTACGCCGATCCTGTTGAATAAAAATGGGATCGCTAAAATGAATAATCCCTCGGATACCTGTCCTAAGATCATTTTGCCCGCCGCATTATTCATGCCTATCTCGTTTAAAAATGGATTGGCGAAACCATAATAAAATGCCAGGGGAATACATATCAGCACGGCGGATATGAAAAAGATTAAGTAAGGTTTGCTTTTAAATAAAACCAGCGCCTCGGCACCCAGCGCTTTGGAAGCGGATACACCGGCAGGCTTAGCCCCGGGAGGTGTGTTGGGTAAGGCAAAACTATACAGGCCCAATACCAGGGACCCGGCAGCCGCGATGTGAAAAGTAGCGGGGCTTTTTTCAATACCCAGATTGCCAACAAGCGTGCCGGCTACAATCCATCCGATGGTGCCAAACACCCGTATCCAGGGAAATTGTTTTCCCGGGTCCGTCATTTGGGCAAATGCCACGCTATTGGTTAATGCTATGGTAGGCATATACAGGAGCGAATAAAAAAGAATGGCCCAATAGAAGGCGGTATTGCCGGTGATGGTGGTAGCCACAAACAATAAAACCGCTCCGGCCAAATGTAATACGCCAATGATGCGCTGGGCGGCAAAATACCTGTCGGCAACCATGCCGGTAAAAAACGGGGAGATCATGGTAGCAATGGCCAGAGCGCTAAATGCAGCCCCGATCTGTACATCCGAACTTTGCAGGTTTTCTTTCATATAGGTACCCATGGTAACATACCAGGCGCTCCAGATAAAATATTGTAAAAACATCATGGTGGCCAGCTTTGCGCCAGTACTTTTTTTCATACGCTTGTTTTTGAATTTATGAAATTTAATGGTTCATTCGCCTGTTGATTATTCCGGCAATCAAAAAGTATTTATCACGGCAAAATAATTTATTTTTTTAATTCAGCGCTCATCACCCATCAAAGTATTTATTACGTTTTTTTATTTTTTTTGTCCGGGCAGAAGTATTTCATGGCGGCATAGTTGCGTCGCCCTCTTGTACTTAATACCTATGGGCAACTTTAATTGCGTTATAATGAGCGGTTCTTTAGGCTTAGTTAATGAGCTGGCAGAAGGCCTCCCCTTTTGGAACATCCCGATTTTTCGGGAAGGGGCCGGGGGGCAAAACAGGGCCTTCAAATAACGCCACCTTTCAAAAAGCAGTCCGCCATTTGAAAATGAATGACCTCTAA
>JANOTW010000649.1:0-4680 GCA_031416575.1 Ferruginibacter sp. | reverse complement strand
TTTTCTTCTTAACACCATGTGTATAACTAATAACGCATTGTATTAAAATCAATTCGTTAAATTTGAAATAGAAGAATAGTTAACAGGTATCCATCATTATTTCAGTAAACTTTAAACCCAACCCACTTTGACAGAAACAATTATTAACCTTGAAACCGTTAACCCAATTGAATTCTTTGGCGTTAACAATGGTAAACTTGACATTCTTAAAAAGAAATTCCCCCTTCTAAAAATTCTTAGCCGTGGCACACAAGTAAAACTGAGCGGGGCGCCCGAACAGATTGTGGATGCCAGGGAAAAAATTAATCTGATCGTTCAATACATTGAGCGAAACGGACACATGAGTGAAAATTATTTTGAACAGATTTTAGGTGGTGATGACCAGAAAGTAATTGATAATTTTGTTGATCGAAATCCCAATGACGTGCTGGTATTTGGCCCCAATGGAAAAACAGTAAGGGCACGTACCGTCAATCAAAAACGCATGGTTACCGCGGTTGATAAAAATGACATTGTATTTGCCATCGGGCCCGCAGGTACCGGTAAAACCTATACCGCCGTGGCATTGGCGGTAAGGGCATTGAAAGCTAAAACAGTAAAGAAAATTATTTTGACAAGGCCCGCCGTAGAAGCAGGCGAAAATCTTGGTTTTTTACCCGGCGATCTGAAAGAAAAAATCGACCCGTATTTACGTCCCTTGTATGATGCATTGGATGATATGATCCCGGCAGACAAGCTGGGTTATTATATGACAACCCGAACAATTGAAATAGCGCCCCTCGCTTACATGCGGGGCCGTACACTGGACAATGCGTTTATCATTTTGGATGAGGCGCAAAATACCAATGACGGGCAATTGAAAATGTTTCTCACCCGTATCGGCGCCAATGCGAAAGCCATCATTACCGGCGATCCTACACAAATTGATTTGCCAAAAAATATGCGCAGCGGTATTGATAAAGCATTGCGTATCTTAAAAAACGTAGATGGCATTGCCCATATAGAACTGGATGAGGAAGATGTGGTACGCCATAAATTAGTAAAGGCAATCATCAGGGCTTATGAAAAGGATAAAGACTTTGACTCTGCCAATGAGCGCAGGTAATCCAAATGAAATTTATTTGAAGGCAAGGTATCAAGGCTTCCCGGTGACTATCGGGAAGCCTTTGTTAATAAGGAATTTGGTAAATACCGGTAGCAACCTTATTACACTATAAAAGATGCGGATAAATATTAATAACCCAAAATATTACACATGAAAAGAATACTCACCTTTGTAAGTTTGATAATAATTTTATACAGTTGCAATAGTGCTCAATCGGGTTCCCCTAAAAAAACGGTTGAGGCATTTATTGAAGCTTCCAAAGAAGGTAATATCGCCGAAGTAAAAAAATATATTACCAAATCAGACGCAGGCATGTTGGCAATCGGCGAAAGTTTTCTCGCTAAACTTGATTCCAATGCGGGAAAGAGAATGATGGATAAAATGTCGAAAGAATTTAAAGACAAAACAAAAGATGCCAAAATTGAAATAATGGATGAGATAATTGATGGAGATAATGCAACCGTAAATGTACAATTCATCAATGATGGTAAAACCGAAACCCGTCCGTTTAGTTTGGTAAAAGAGGACGGGCGATGGAAGATATCTTTACTTTCTACAGGCATGAAAAATTCCGGTACAAATGAGCAGGATATGCAGGAAGTTATGAAAACCATCAACATGGATAGTTTGCAGGGTTCAATAAGCAAGGGCATGGAAGAATTCAATAAAATGAATAAGGATTCTTTAAAAAAAGCGATTGAGAAAGGAATGAAAGATATGGAAAAGCTAAAAGAGGTTCCAAAGGAGAATTAATAAAGTTCATCCTGATTTTTTAAGCATCCTGCAAAACAGGATGCTTTTTTATTTTGGATATTGCAAAGATGTTTAACTTTAACTATGAAATTAAAATTCCTTTTCGCGATTGTTTGGATAGTGTTGCTTTCATCCTGCAATAATAAAAATACCGTACCCAATACGGATATAGAAGTAGCCCGGGCTTTTATAAAAAATATACTGGAAAATAATTTTAAAGAGGCGGAAACATTTGTTTTAATAGAAGAAACGAATAAGCAGTATTTTGATCTCTTTAAAAAAGAATATGAATCCAAAAGCAGGGAAGACCTGGATAATTACAGGAATGCCGATATTATTATCAATGAGATCAGCCCATTAAATGATTCCGTAAGTATTGTAAACTATTCCAACTCTTTTAAAAAGGATAAAAGCAATAAGCTGAAGATGGTGAGGGTGAACGGCCAATGGCTGGTTGATTTAAAATATACTTTTTCAGGAAACCTTTAAACCCACCAAATGATCAGGAATTTTTTATTAGTTGGTATGGGGGGCGCATTGGGAAGCATGTTAAGGTATGGAAGCGGTTTGTTGATCGGCCCTAAACCTTTTCCGCTGGCTACTTTATTGATCAATATTACCGGCAGTTTTATTATCGGCGTGGTAATGGCCTATGGCTTAAAAAATGAAGCGTTGGCCGGTAACTGGAAATTATTTTTAGCAACCGGTATCTGCGGGGGCTTTACTACTTTTTCAGCCTTTTCATTAGAAAATTTGCAACTGCTTCAAAACGGAAAAACCGGGATGTTTGCATTATATGCCACAAGCAGTATATTGTTAGGGATAGCCGCTGTTTGGATGGGTTTTAAATTAATAAATCTTGCAACGGATTAACAATAGGCAATGGGCAATAAGCAATTAACAATAAGCAATCAACAGAAAACAGTAAACATAAAACAGTAAACATAAACAAAAACGAATATGTACGTACTACACCCCTGGCATGGCGCCCATTATGGAAAGCAAGCGCCTCAAATTGTAAATGGCCTCATCGAGATCCCACAGGGATCAAGGGCTAAATATGAAATTGATAAAGAGACCGGGTTATTGATGCTGGACCGGATCATTCATTCTTCCTTTCACTACCCTATCAACTACGGTTTTATACCGCAAACATTTGGGCATGATGGCGACCCGCTGGATATACTGGTAATGTGCAGCGAAAGCATTCAACCATTGTGCCTGGTAGAAGCTACTGTAATTGGAAACATGCAGATGATTGATAACGGAGAGAAGGATGACAAAATTATCGCGGTAGCCACGCACGACCCAACCGTAAACCATATTACCAGTGTTAGTGAATTACCCAAACATTTCATAGCCGTTTTAAGAAATTACTTTGAAAACTATAAGGTATTGGAAAATAAAGTAGTGGAAATTGATGAGTTCCAGGATAAAGAAACAGCTTATAAAGTAATTGATGAAGCCATTGAATATTACAAGGTAAAGTTTCCAAAAAACGGATGATTAAAAAAAAGGGGAATATGAATACACAAATTATATTGATCGTGATACTGATTGGTATCGCCGCCGGTATGTTGAGTGGGTTGGTAGGTGTGGGCGGTGGGTTGATCATCGTACCGGCATTGGTTTATTTTTTAGGAATGTCCCAACATTCAGCCCAGGGAACTTCGCTTGGGCTGATATTGTTGCCCGTAGGCATTTTGGGCGTATTAACCTATTATAAACAGGGCCATATAGACGTAAAGATAGTAGGGCTGCTGGCAATAGGATTTTTAGCGGGCAGTTATTTTGGCAGTAAAATAGCCCTCAGCTTACCGCAGGATACAGTAAAGAAATTTTTTGCCGTATTGATGATTGTCGTTGCGGTGAAAATGATATTTTTTGATAAGAAGAAAGAAGATAAAACAACCACGATTGGGCTTCACAAAACCGGATAATACAATATCATCACCAAATAGCTGATCTGAAAGGGATATCGTTGATTAATCTTAAGCATTTTACGAAAGTGTTTGAATTAAATATTTATTGTCCGAACTTGGGTTTTTCATGGCAACATCGTTGCATCGCCCTCTTGTACTGAATTTTTTCATGGCATCTTTAATTGCGCCACTTGCTTCTGCCCGTAAGCTTAACTAAAGTTTAGCATTCTTTTTCTTCCTGAATAAAGTTTAAAGCAATCATATCTTTCTCTGGGGTGCAATTCAAATTTTCGCTGGCTGGTGTCCCACCAGCCAGGGGCAGCCCGCCGAATGGTCGGTGTCCCACCGACCACGGCCTTGAATAAAGCTAAAAGCAATCATATCTTTCTCTGCCACTCTGACACAATAACAACTTAATTTCCTATTTTTGCCAACTAATTTTGATGATGGATACTTTATTAACTACAGATATAAAATCCCACGACGAAGCAAGGCAGGGTGAGGCATTTGCGCCATTAATGGTGGATAATAACGGGTACAAAAAGTGGTTTTATATCGAAAGCTATGGCTGCGCTATGAATTTCGCTGATAGCGAAGTGGTGGCTTCCATATTACAAAGCAATGGCTATGGCGCCACAAAAAACTGCGAAGAAGCCGATCTTATTTTTGTAAATACCTGCTCAATCCGCGAAAAAGCGGAGGCTACCGTACGCAAAAGGCTGACGGAATTCCGTAAACTGAAGAAAGCCAATCCGGGAATACTGGTTGGCGTACTGGGCTGCATGGCAGAGCGTTTAAAGGAAAAATTCATACAGGAAGAAAAATTAGTTGACCTGGTGGTGGGCCCCGATGCCTACCGCAGTTTACCCGGCCTTATTGAAGAAGCGGAAACAGGCCAGA
>JANOTW010000648.1:0-4589 GCA_031416575.1 Ferruginibacter sp. | reverse complement strand
AGGCCAGAAAAAACCATGGCACCTGGCAATAGCTGGGTGGGGGCAGGCAGGGGCACAGAAGCAAAATACTGGATAAACACTTTAGCAGATGCGGTAAGGATATGGACAGTGGCCGATGTAACAAATGATTTTGGAACCTATTCAAGTACTGCTATTTATCCTGCCGGAGAACTGTATAAAAATGCCACAGCAGATGAAACCGGCAACCAGGTAATTGAATTTAAAGACAAGGAAGGGAAAGTGATATTAAAGAAAGTACAACTTACTTCTTCAGATCCAGTGGGAACTGGCAGTAGTCATTCGGGCTGGCTTTGCACGTATTATATTTATGACGTCCTAAATCAGTTAAGAGCAGTCATCCAACCCAAGGCGGTTGAAGCAATGAATAATGCTAACAACTGGACGCCTGATGCCACCAGCCTGAACGAACTTGTTTTCCGTTATGAATACGATGCAAGAGGAAGAATGATAATGAAAAAAGTTCCCGGTGCAGGCGAAGTGTACATGGTGTACGATGCAAGGGACAGGCTGGTGATGACACAGGATGCAAATTTGCGTATAACCAATAAATGGATGGTGACACTGTACGATGAACTCAACCGCCCGGAACAAACAGGATTGTTGATGAATACATTTAATAACAACAGTTTTGCCCAACATCGTAGTGCAGCGTACAACAGCGCTGCCTATCCATTTACCACTACCACAACACCTGCAACCACCTATTGGGAATACCTGACCAAAACCGGGTATGATGATTACAGTGCCGTTCCGGCAGCCAGTGGACTTACTTCCGCAATAGATAATACATATATCAACAGCACATACGGATTTTTCACCACGTATAATGCATCCCCGGATTATGCACAGCAAATACCAACAACACCATCGGCACAAACAAAAGGCATGGTTACCTGGACACAGACAAAGGTTTTAGGCACATCAACCTATTTGTATGCCGTAAGCATTTTTGATGATAAGGGAAGGCCGATACAGGTAAAGAGCAAAAACAGTACAGGGGGAACAGATATCGCCACCACACAATATAGTTGGAGCGGGCAACCATTGGTTATTGTACAGAAACAGGAAAAGGCTGGCACATCATCACAAACCAGCATAGTGGTAACCAAATTAAATTACGATGCCCTTGGCCGGTTGATGCAGACAGATAAAAAGGTACAAAATACGAATGTAAACAGTAATGCGCTGCCTGGCAGCTATACCACTGTGAGCAAAAATGAATATGATGCCCTGGGGCAATTAAAGAAAAAGAATATTGGCAATAAGCCCGGCGCCGCGGCTGGTACGCCACTTGCAAAATCAGCTTATGAATACAATATCCGGGGCTGGCTGCTGTCTGTCAATAAGGATTATATAACTGCCGCTGCCAACAGCGATCAGTATTTTGGTATGCAATTAGGGTATGATAAAAATGGCAGTTTAGGAACATTTGCCCCGCAGTATAATGGCAATATAAGTGGAACGATATGGAAAAGCGAAGGCGACCAGCAGAAACGCAAATATGATTTTGCTTATGATGCGGTTAACCGGTTGATGAAAGCCGATTTTACGCAATATACTGGTAGTGTTTTTGATCAGTCTGCCGGAGTGAATTTTGATATTAAAATGGGTGATGGCAATAATGTGAATACGGCTTATGATGCCAATGGCAATATAAAAAGTATGAAGCAATGGGGGCTGAAACTGAACACAAGCCCGGTGATTGATGAGCTTTCTTATAATTATAAAAATGGCGAGGCAAGTAATAAACTGCTGGCCGTAACGGAAAGCGCCACCATAAACACTATTGATAATAAGCTGGGAGATTTTACCGATAAGAACAGGACGATGGATGATTATGATTATGATGTTAATGGTAACCTGGTTTATGATAAAAATAAAAATATTGGTTCAATAACATACAACCATCTTAATCTGCCTTTGGTAATGACAATTACAGGTAAGGGTACAATTACATACACCTACAATGCAGCAGGAAATAAACTAAAAAAGGTAACGCTTGAAAACCCGGTTACTGCCAATGGAAATAAAACCATTACCACTACTACTAATTACATCAATGGCTTTGTTTATGAAAGCAAAATCACCTCGCCGGCAGATGCCAATAACCCTGATTATACGGACGTATTGCAATTTATCGGGCTGGAAGAAGGCAGGATAAGATTTAAACCACAACAGGGAGCAATTGCCGCAAATTTTCAGTACGATTATTTTATAAAAGATCATTTAGGGAATGTGCGGATGGTGCTGACGGAGGAAGATAATCCTCCTGCAATGTACAAGGCTTCAATGGAAGAGGCTTTAAATGAAAATGAAGTAAAATTATTTGATAAAATACCACAAACAAGAGTTGATAAATCCGGTGGGTTCGAAGCAATTCCAGGCAATGCGAATCAAAAAGTAATGCAACTTTTTAGCAGTTCCACAGCAGATAAGCGTACTGGGCCAGGTGTAGTATTAAAGGTAATGGCAGGCGATAAATTTAAGGCAAGGGTGTTGGGCTGGTATCAACCGGGTAACACAGATGTAACCCAGCAAACGGGTTTAGCAAATATTGCTGATTTAATCATTAATAGTATGAGTGGTGGCATAGCCGGTACCGGAAAAGCAACCTTCAATCAGATAAACTCATCTAATATTTTAAATGCACCAATAAATCAATTTTTACCAACACAACCGCCACAACAGGCTGGCACACCAAAAGCTTATTTAAACTGGATAGTTTTGGATGAGGAGCAGTTTAAGCTGGTTACCGGTTGCTACGGGGCTACACCTATTCCAGCTATTACAGGAACAATGGACAGGCAGGTAATGCAGGCTAATAATGGGAACGATATAACAATTACAAAAAACGGGTATCTTTATGTTTATGTAAGCAACGAAAGTAAAGGAAATGTATATTTTGATGATTTAATAGTTGAACACAAAGCTGGTGCGATTTTGGAAGAGACGCATTATTATCCGTTCGGGTTGACGATGAGCGGGATATCAAGCAAAGCAGCAGGCAGTTTAATCAATAGAAAAAAATATAGCGGGAAGGAATTACAATCACAGGAATTTAGCGATGGAAGTGGATTGGAACTTTATGATTTTGGAGCAAGAGACCAAGACCCTCAATTAGGACGTTGGACTACAATAGATCCCAAAGCTGAAAAATATTATTCATCATCTTCGTATAACTATGTTGATAATAACCCTATAAGCAGAATAGACCCAACAGGTAAAGATTGGTTTTATTATCAAGCAAAAGGAGAGACCAAAAAAACTTGGCACTATCAGGACGGTCATAAAGCAACTTATACTAATGCTAAAGGGAAAGAGAAAACTATGAAACATGGTTATTCACATTTAGTAACTTTCAAAGCTACCGGCACAAATAGTGAAGGGGCCAGAACAGGAACCCTAACAGTTTATAATCAAGACAAAGCAGTTGTAATTGCTCCTACTTCATTTACGGGGGGTGTTAGAGGAACAAACCCAACTCTTCCTGGAACTTATATTATGAATTTGAGTATTCGGGATGATAAAGGGCCTCAAAAACTGAATGCAGCGCAAGACAACCCTGAAGCAGCTTGGGGTATTCAAAAAATACCTAATAGATATATTAACCCTAATGGAGTTGGTACAAATAATACAAACGTAGCTGGATCATTTGATATACAAGGTGCATATGGCAGAGGACGAATTAGGTTACTAGAAAACGATGGAGATGCTAATGGTGATGGAAATATTATTGTACCCCAAAAACAAACTCATGGTTACTATTTACATGGAAAGTTAGATGCTCACAATATTACACATGGTTGTGTCTGTGATAAATCAGAAGCTGTGTTTAATTATTTCTCGGGTGGTGACGGCAAAGATGTTCGTGGTAAAGTTCCATTTTCAGTAGAGTAAAATAAAAAGTATGCGTAAAATATTGTTATTCGTTGTTTTAGTATATTTTTCATCTTGTGTTAAATCACAAACAGGTTTAAATGATATAATGAAATACCCATGGATACCTAAAAAAGTAAATTGGCAAGAGGGTAGTTTTGAAACATATTATTTTTATAGTGATTCAAGCTTCGTAAAGATTGCATCTACTCAGAGGCAAGCAGATAAAGATTCTATAAGTTTTATGAGTGAGCCAGGTTTTATACTTTATAGTGGAAAATATAATATTTCAAAAGCTAAAAATGAAATTCTGCTTCAGTACCGGCTCTTATACAGAACATTTAAACGTACCGGCGAGAAATTACCAAGCGATTACATGATTGAGAAGATATTGTTTAGCACAACAGGAAGAAATAAGGAGATTAAAGCAAAAGGAGTATCATACGTCAAAACAAATTTTTTTTCAAGTGAGAGTTTACATAAACTGAAAGATGTTATCGAGAAGTTCTTGCCATCAGTCTCCAATTGATTTTTATATAATAGTCCCCCTGTCCCCCGTTGGCGCAAGCTTGGTAGCAAAGGTTTGTGAGTTGGCCATGCTTGTGCCGTGTAGTACCAGGATGAAGAAATAATAACAAAGCCCCTCACGGGGCTTTTGTATTTTAGCTAAGCGCTTTTTTAATTTTACGATT
>JANOTW010000647.1:0-9893 GCA_031416575.1 Ferruginibacter sp. | reverse complement strand
CCTGCTACGGGAATAATCGCCTTCATACTTAAAACTTAATCCGCATACCGCGAAATTTTTGTTTACAATAAGATGTTGCTTTTTAAAACAGTGTGTGAAAGTAATTCTTTTTGAGTAAAGGATACATCTTCCAACATGCTATTTCAGGGCAGGCGAATTAAAAAATCATACAGTATTTGCAGGTATGATACGGGGTAATTATTATTCCATCCTGCATTTTTTAATTTTGTTTTCCTGGTTAGCAATCTTGCTCCTCTTTTTATCAGAACGAAAAGCCATTATTTCATTTCCATTGCCGCTTAATGTCCTTTTCAGGTAAAGATTAAACCATTAAAAAAGCCCATACAAATCGCATGGGCTTCAATCTTTTTATAGCTGGTTCCGGAATTATAATTCTTCCGCTCCTTCTATCAATACAATGGTTTTATTATTCAGCACTTCCACGAATCCGCTTTGGATGGCGTAGGAAGTAGTAGCTGTTTTATCATTCAGCACTTTTAGCTTTCCTGCCTTCAATGCACCCACCATCGGCGCATGCTTCTCCAGCACTTCAAAAGAGCCGGTGATGCCGGGCAACTGTACGCCATATACTTCGCCACTGAATATTTTTTTTTCGGGAGTTAATATTTCCAGTGTCATAAAAGTATTTAGTATTAAGTATTTAGTATTTAGTATTCAGACTTTAATCGTTACCTAATGAGTTATAGAAAGCAAGTGTCATTTTGTAAACCTGAAATACCTCGTCAATAATTTTATCGCCAAATTCCTGAGTCATATATTTAAATCTTTTCGAAAGTTCCAACTGAGTTTGTAATTCATTACATGAACCCATGGAAATTTCAAGAAAATATCTGAACTGCTTGTTGGTAGCCCTGCCAGCTCCTTCCGAAATATTGCTGGGGATCGAAACCGAGCAACTCTTAATCTGTGCTGTTAAACCATATCTTTCTTCCCGGGGAAAATCAGCAACTATTTTGTAAACCTCTTCGGTCAAATTCATTGATCTTTGCCAGATTTTCAATTCCCGAAAATTATGCATTCCCATATTGAACAGTTTGTCATGATACTCCATTCTTTGTACTCCATTCCAAGTACTCAAATCTAAGTACTCAATTCTAAGTACTCAATTCCAAGTACTCAATACTAAGTACTTCGCACTTATGCCTGTGCCGCCGCCATCAGTTTCTTGCCTTTTTCAATCGCATCTTCCAGCGTACCTACCAGGTTAAAGGCTGCTTCAGGATACTCGTCCACTTCGCCATCCATAATAGAATTAAATCCACGGATGGTATCTTCTATTGGAACCAACACACCTTTTAAACCGGTAAACTGCTCAGCCACAAAAAATGGCTGGCTTAGGAAACGTTGTACTTTACGTGCCCTTGATACCGTTTGTTTATCATCATCACTCAACTCATCCAAACCAAGGATGGCGATAATATCCTGCAATTCCTTATAACGTTGTAAAATTAATTTTACGCGGTTGGCGGTATTATAATGTTCATCCCCCACTATCAAAGGAGTCAAAATTCTTGAGGTAGAATCCAAAGGGTCCACTGCAGGATAAATACCCAGATCGGCAATTTTACGGCTCAATACCGTAGTGGCATCCAAATGCGCAAAGGTTGTCGCGGGTGCCGGATCAGTTAAATCATCGGCAGGTACATAAACAGCCTGAACGGAAGTAATGGAACCATTTTTTGTAGAAGTAATTCTTTCCTGCATCAAACCCATTTCAGTGGCCAGCGTAGGCTGATAGCCCACCGCACTTGGCATACGGCCCAGCAAAGCCGATACTTCGGAACCAGCTTGTGTAAAACGGAAAATATTATCAACGAAAAACAAAATGTCTTTACCTTGTCCGGTGCCATCCCCATCACGGAAATATTCGGCAATCGTTAAACCGCTTAATGCTACCCGGGCCCTTGCCCCGGGTGGTTCGTTCATCTGTCCGAATACGAAGGTTGCTTTTGATTCTTTCAGGTCTTCCATATTCACCGAACTTAAATCCCATCCACCCTCTTCCATGCTATGTTTAAACTTCTCGCCATAGTTCATGATCCCCGCCTCAATCATCTCTCTCATCAGGTCATTACCTTCCCTTGTACGCTCACCTACACCCGCAAATACTGATACGCCACTATATGCCTTGGCGATGTTGTTGATCAGTTCCTGTATCAAAACCGTTTTACCCACACCAGCGCCACCAAATAAACCAATCTTGCCACCTTTTGCATAAGGTTCAATCAGGTCTATCACTTTAATTCCGGTAAATAAAATTTCATTGGCCGTACTCAGATTTTCAAATAATGGCGGCTTGGCGTGTATCGGGCGGCCACCTTCCTTACTTACCTGTGGCAATCCATCAATGGCATCACCGGTTACATTGAATAAACGGCCTTTAATAGCGTCACCCACGGGCATTGCTATCGGCTTGCCGGTATCAACAACCCTCATGCCGCGAACAAGCCCTTCGGTACCATCCATTGCAATGGTACGTACACTGTCTTCGCCTAAATGTTGCTGTACTTCAAGAACCAAAGTATCCCCGTTATCACGTTTCAATTCTAATGCATTTAAAATTTCCGGGAGATTGCTGTCACTGTCAAACTGCACGTCAATTACCGCACCGATGATTGACTTTATTTTACCTGTATTGGCCATAAACAAAATTTTATTGTATCGAGGTCTATTTTCAGGGCGCAAAGGTAAGGGTTAGGGATTAAAATTTGATATTTGATATTTTCCTTTTAGGCGAAAAATTTTTTGAATAGATTTTCCCTTTATATCCTTTCCTGAAAATTGAATTGTCCCAAAAGGGAACAATGCCTAATGAAAGGGCGCCGTTAGTTATATTGAAAAAGGCGTATAAAAGCGATTCGTATTTCATTACCCCTGGCCATTCGTAGTATAATGCATACGTTTTCCCGAAATAATGGGGCTTTTGCAATTCATCCTTTTTGTCCGGGCTAAGAAGCTATGTGGTTCATCGTTGCGTCGCCCTCGTGTACTGAATACCTTTGGGGATCTTTTCCCACGTAATAATAAGGGCCTATGAAAGGTTGGCAATCCCGGGCCACAATTTGGGATGCACCCGTATGCTTTAATCATTTTTGGCTATCAATATTATATCCCTACGGGACGAAGAAATTTATGCGTCGAACATAAAACGCAATTAAAGTTGCCCATTGGTATTAAGTACAAGAGGGCGATGCAACGATGATGCCATGAAATACTTCAGCCCGGACAACAAAATAAATATGGTTGAATAGAAAGGCGGTGCAACGATGCATATTCAGGGTTCAGTTGCCAGGACAAAAAAAATAATAAACATGGATTTCAGTTTGCCACAAGCCAGGAATTCCGGGATTTAAATAACCCCGGCATTGTGAATTTGGATTGCAAGCCATTTTACCGATAACATTTGTTTCACTTATAATTTAATATTTTCGCTTTTTTTGCGACAGGTACCCCAATCAATTTTTGTAGCGCCTGTTGCTAAAGTAAAAAGTTCATATCAGCTACCCGGCTGATAAAATGGGTGCATCCCAAATTGTCGCTACAGTTATCAGGAACGTGGCCGGTGTCCCACCGACCACACGGCGGGCTTCCCCTGGCTGGTGTCCCACCAGCCAGCGACAATTTGGGATGCACCCGATAAAATACCGGGGAATATTTTTAATTTCAATTAGAAAAACATAAAGGTTAAATGACAAAAATCGTTGGAACAATACTTAAGCTAATCAATATTCTTGTAGTATTAGTTTACCTGTCAGCCTGTTTAATTCCCCTATTGCCTGCCGGAAAGTTTTGGATGATCGCCGTTTTAGGGTTGGTATTTCCGTTGCTTTTTTTTATTGTAGCCGGTTTTTTAATAGGCTGGATAATTGCAAGGTCCAGGTGGTTCATGCTTTCGCTGGTTGCATTGGCATTAAGCTGGCAACAACTTTCAGTAGTGGCGGGCCTGCATGCTAAAAAAGAATTTGCCTTTTCAAAAACGAACGAAACATTGAGGGTATTTACCTGGAATATTTCAAGCTGGGGGCAGACTAACAAATCATATACACATGAAACCAGGTACGTGCCTTTAATGTTGGAAGTGATAAAAAATCAACAGGCGGATGTGCTTTGTTTACAGGAATTCTGGGATCAGGAAGCATGGCAATCCAACTATTCAAACATCCAGGCATTTAAAGAAATGGGATACCCATTTTCATATTTTGTCAAAACAAATTATGATAACCACATTTTAAATACGGGAGTAGTTATTTTGTCCAGATACCCAATCACCGATACCGCTCAATTCAATTATGGCGAAGACGATTATGCCGAACACCTTATTTATGTTGATATTCTATTCCATCAACAAAAAGTAAGGGTCTTTACAACACACCTTCAATCGGTGCGTTTTGAAGACGGGGAATATTCAGCGCTTAGAAAAATTAAACGCAGGGATGAAAGTGGATTAAAGGATTCAAAAACGATTGTCCGCAAACTTAAAAATGCTTACCAGTTCCGGGGTACCCAGGCAGATTTTGTACAACAAAAAATAAAGGAAAGCCCCTACCCGGTAATCATTTGCGGCGATTTTAATGATGTGCCCAACTCTTATACCTATTTTACCATTAAAGGAAATTTACAGGATGCTTTTGTACAAAAAGGAACAGGGCTTGGCAGGACCTTCATGTATTTATCCCCTACTTTAAGAATTGATTATATATTGGCGGATAAAAATTTCGAGGTAGAACAATTTAACCGGATCAAAGTATCCTATTCCGACCATTACCCTGTGGTTGCCGACCTTGTTCCAAATCACTGAAGGGGAGTGAACAACAATTTCAAGTCGCCGGAATCCTATTTGGTGAGCAGGGGGTTGCATAGTTGGGTAATAACCCTCCAAATCACAATAAACAAGTAAATTTGCACCTTAGCTCTAAATATTATGACGACAGAAACAAAAAGGCAGAAACAGGTTGCAGGGTTGATCAATGAAGAATTGAACGACATATTTCGCCGTATGAACCTGCTTATGCCGGATGGAGGAATGATATCCATCTCCACCGTTAAAATTACACCTGATCTTTTTGAGGCAAGGGTTTATCTCAGCATGTTCCAGGTAAAAGACACACAAGCCGCATTATTAAAGTTTGAAGAAAAAAATAAAGAGATCAGGAAGGAATTAGGCGCAAGGGTACGCCACCAGTTGCGCAGCATCCCCGAACTCAAATTTTTTATTGATGATACATTGGATTATGTTTTTAAAATGGAAGAACTGTTTGAAAAGATAAAGAAGGAAGAAACCCCCACTGCCAAAGAAGATACCAAAGCAAATGATTAGTATTACCAACAACATAATTAATAAAATACCCCTTTCGGGGATAGGGGTATGTATTTAACCTTTGCCTGGAGATATTTTAAAGCAAAAAAAAGCGCCAATGCCATTAATATTATCGCATGGGTTACGGTAGGTGTTATCGCCTTCGCTACCGCCTGCCAGATATTGGTGCTTAGTGTTTTTAATGGTTTTGAAGGATTGGTTAAATCGCTCTATTCCTCCTTTTATACGGATATAAAAATCATACCTGAAAAAGGCAAAACATTTATCCTCACTCCCGCTCAGATTAAGTTACTTAAACAACAGCCTGGTATTAAAGCGGTTTCCCTAATTGCGGAAGAAAAGGCATTGTTGCAAAATGAAGACCTGCAAACCATCGTTTATTTGAAAGGCGTTGACTCGAATTACCGGCTGGTAAGTGGCGTAGCTGATAAAACCAATGAAGGTGAATTTAACACCGGAGATGCGGATGGACCGGGATTAATTGTGGGCGCCGGAATTCAAAACGCGGCCGCTGTTAATGTTGATACCAGTTATGGAATAGCTGTGTCCATACTTACCTTAGTTTTACCAAAAAAAGGAAAGGTTTCCGTATCAGATCCACTTCAATCCCTTAGCGAAGGCAATGTAAAAGCAACCGGTGTATTTTCCATTCAACAGGATTTCGACAATAAATACGCCATTACCAATATTGATTTTGTAAAGCAACAGATGGGGTTTGCCACGGATGAATTCAGCGCAGCCGAAATAAAACTGACTGAGATTTCCGATCTCTCAAAAATACAACAGGAACTTGCACAGCTATTGGGCGGCGCTTTTAAAGTGCAAACAAAATATGAGCAAAACACAAGCCTTTACAATACGATGAAGATGGAGAAATGGGCGATCTATGCGGTTTTAACGCTGATATTATTTATCGCCGCATTTAATATGATAAGCGCTTTAACCATGCTGGTACTGGAAAAACAAAAAGATATCAGCGTATTACAAAGCATGGGGGCCGATAAGAACATGATATTGAAAATATTCCTGGGCGAGGGACTTTTGCTTGCAGGTATTGGTGCGGTAGCCGGCATTTCAATGGCCTTAATCGTCAGCTTTATCCAAATAAAATTTCAATTGATAAAACTACAGGGTGGTTCATTTTTAATTGATTACTTCCCTGTAGAATTACAGGCAACCGATTTTATACTGGTGGTATCCACAGTTGCTTTTATCTCTTTTTGGGCGTCCTGGTTTCCTGCCCGCAAGGCGGCTAACCAACTCATTGAATTGCGGTAGTGGCAAGCTACAATAGGCAATGGGCAATAATTCAAAATTGACCATTCAGCATACCCGAATTAAACCCTCTTTTAACATCCTGTTTATACCCCCTAATAATCCCCCATCGTCTCTGGCAATTGAGCCAATGCTTTTTGCAATTGCTCATCATTGGGCGCTATTCCATGCCATTCATGGCTGCCTTCCATAAAGTCAACACCCTTGCCCATTTCCGTTTTCATCAAAATAACAATGGGCTTTTCCTTTCCTACAAATGTTTTGGCATGATGGAGTGTTGCCACTACTTCATCCATATCATTTCCCTTATCAAGCGTTATTACTTTCCAGCCGAATGCTTCAAATTTGGCGGCAAGGTCTCCAAGGTTCATTACTTTATTGGTAGGGCCATCTATCTGCTGTCCATTCCAGTCAACAGCGGCAATCAGGTTATCCACTTTTTTATGCGCCGCGAATAATATCGCCTCCCAGTTTTGCCCTTCATTCAATTCGCCATCACCATGCAATGAATAAATGACACCTGCATCCTTGTTTAATTTTTTTGCCAAAGCCGCACCAAGGGCTACGCTCATACCCTGCCCCAATGAACCACTCGCAACCCTTACCCCTGGCAAATGCTCATGGGTAGTGGGATGCCCCTGAAGCCTGCTGTTCAATTTCCGGAAAGTAGCCAATTCCGTTACCGGGAAATAACCGCTACGGGCCAATACACTGTAAAAAACCGGTGAAATATGACCATTACTCAGAAAAAACAAATCTTCCCCCACACCATTCATATCAAATGCGGGGTTATGTTTCATTATATCAAAATACAATGCGGTTAAATAATCCGTACAACCCAAAGAACCGCCCGGATGACCGCTTTGAACTCCATGTACCATGCGTACGATATCTCTGCGTACCTGGCTTGCTATTCCTTTTAAATCACTCATTTTTTTTATTTATGCGATGCAAACCTAATTCAAATAGCTTCATAAGCAAAGTAAAAATTGATTTATATAACGCCTTGTAAAATAAGTTAATTCGTTCTTCGTTGGAAAGTTATTATTGCCTGAAGAAAAAAGGCCATATAAAAACAAAATTCTCCCTTTAAAATTTTTAAAAGCAACGGATTTTAAGTATGTTGTGCCTAAGTTAAAGGATAAACTACCCTTATCAATTAAAAGAGTTTACATTTGTTTTAAACTCAGAATATTTAATACGTATGGCATGGATAATATAATACTTAGTGGAACTTTGGCATTTTTAATCACTTTTTTTGGTATTCCCGTAATTATCCAGGTTGCCAGGGAAAAAAAATTATTCGACGAGCCGGATGAACGTAAGGTTCACAAAATGGTTATCCCTACCCTGGGTGGTTTAGGGATTTTCGCAGGCTTTATTTTATCATTATTATTAGGCGCCCCCATTGCCTCAGGCGAATTACAATATTTTGTCGCTGCCGCCATCGTGATTTTCTTTTTGGGAATTAAGGATGATATCCTGATTTTATCGGCGGCAAAAAAATTCATTGGCCAATTAGTAGCGGCGGGTATTATCATAAAATTTGGCGGTGTACAAATTATCAATATGCATGGTTTTTTGGGAATTAACGAAATACCCCAACTTGCAAGTATCATCTTCACATTATTTACCATAATAGTCATTGTAAATTCTTTTAACCTGATTGACGGTGTAGATGGCCTTGCCGGTTGCCTTGGTTTATTAACAGCAGTGGTGTTTGGCTCTTATTTTTGGTATGCAGGCCAAACAATATTTGCCGTTATGGCTTTTTCTTTAGCTGGTAGCCTGATTGGCTTTTTAATTTATAACTTCTCTCCCGCCAAAATATTCATGGGTGATACCGGATCATTATTGATTGGGTTGATTAATTCTATTATGGTAGTGAAATTCATCAATATCGCAGGAAATGAAAACATGAAATTACCGTTGGAAGCAGCTCCTGCATTAGGTATTGCTATTTTAATGGTTCCTTTATTTGATACCTTACGTGTTTTTAGTTTACGCATTTTTGACAGGCGTTCCCCATTTAGCCCGGACAGAACACATGTACATCATTTTTTACTCGATCTGGGATATAGCCACCGTAAGGTTACTTTACTTTGTGTAGGTACCAATATAGGTTTTATCGCATTGGCTTTTTTTCTCCGAAATCTTGGAACCACCGTTGTGATTGGCATCTTAATGTCCATAGCATTTACATTGATTGCAGTGATTTATTATAGAAGAACGAAAATCAAATCTCCGGATAAAGCTAAATTACCTATAGAAGAAAAAATCATCAAATCGCACAAAATACTAACACTTGCACCCAGAACGGTGGAAATAGATTAGATATTCGCCCAGCCATCCTTTTCAGTAGTTACTAATTAATTTCCCGGCTAAAAGGGATTATTAGCCTGTCTATTAATCTTTTCTTTAGATTTGCAACCACTTAATTTTCTATTTTATGTCAGAAGAATTGGAATTGATTAAACAGGATACCGAATCTTTAATGAAGAAAGCGATCAATCACCTGGAGGCCGAACTGGTGAAAATACGTGCTGGCAAGGCAAATCCCAATATGCTGGATGGCATTGTCGCAGACTATTACGGATCTCCTACCCCTATTGCGCAAATAGCTAATATTTCCGTGTTGGATGCCCGTACTATTTCGGTGCAGCCATGGGAAAAAAAGATGTTACAACCAATTGAAAGGGCCATCATAGCAAGCAATATTGGTATTAACCCACAAAATGACGGCAATTTTATACGGTTGTTTTTACCCCCGCTTACTGAAGAAAGAAGAAGGGAACTGGTGAAAAGGTGTAATGCCGAAGGTGAGCAGGGAAAAGTATCAATTCGCAATATCCGCAGGGAAGCTATTGAGCAAATAAAAAAATTACAAAAAGACAGCGAAATCAGCGAAGATGCAGCCAAGGATGCTGAGGCTGAAATACAGGAATTTACCAACCGGTTTATTACTTTGGTAGAAAAACATTTGGAGGTAAAAGAAAAAGAGATAATGGCAGTATAAAAAATGTCTGATGTTTGATTTTTTGGAGTCTGATTTACGGAATACCTAACCCTTTGCAGTTTATGTTGTATTTTTTTTAATTTTTGGTTGGTTACCGGCATTTGTTTTTCATGGCATCATCGCTGTGTCACTCACTTCTATACTGCGCAAGGGGTAAAACAGTGAATTTAATTTGTCTGATAATCTTTAAAATCAACGGTATTTTAATTTATAACACAATTAAGGATCCCCAATGGTATTCAGTACAAGAGGGCGATGCAACGA
>JANOTW010000646.1:0-5101 GCA_031416575.1 Ferruginibacter sp. | reverse complement strand
ATGGGGTAAATGTGATGAAACTGATAGATGAATTTACTAAAAAATAAAGCCTGATCGCCTGGGCCTATAATGTTAAATGGATCGATACCGCCAAACATTCCTTTCTTACGTTGATGCCTGGACGATTTAATATAAATCGTTGCGGCCGCTAACTGCATATCTCCTTACTGATATACTTCACAAGGGATAAAAACGTGAATAAGATTTTTTTGTCCGGGCAGTGAAGCAATGGGCATCATCGTTGCGTTATTTATCCCGAGTAAGGTTTTGTGTGCTGCCTCGGGACACCCTCTTGTACTGAATACCATTGGGGAACTTTTATTACGTTTTAAATTAACGATTTTTACCCCCTTTTGGAACATCCCGATTTTTCGGGAAGGGGATGGGGGTAGCCTGTTTTTATTTGTTTAGGGAACAAAATAAAATATCACTAATTTATCCCTTGCGCAGTATAATAATAATTACGTATTTATCCGCAGTCAGAAATAGCCCATTCATGCACAATAATACCCGGATACAATTTATCGGAATTTTGTTTCTTTAATTACAACGTGGGAAAAGATCCCCAATGGTATTCAGTACAAGAGGGCGATGCAACGATGATGCCATGAAATTCTTTCGCCCGGACAAAAAAAAGTATAGTTGTTTAGAAGAGCCCCGGTATTCGGGATTGTCATGGTACAACTCTTACTGACTGCTTCGGGCGGACAGCGATGTTGTACAAAGTAGTATAGCTTGTATCAATATTATTCATTTGGAAATCCTGATTATTTCTGGAATTGGCCAGGGGTTATGCAGATGCGGCAAAGCAGTGCGTGAGTAGTGAAATCCTTACACGCCAATGATTGACATTTCTACAAATCTCTCTTTTTTTTTATTTAATTTTACATTGTAATCATAATACCGGAAGAATATCCTTGATTGTTTTTGGCTATAATCCTGCCAAAAAAACCAGGAGGTAATTGCTTCCGTATATGATTATCAAAATCCGTATCATGAAAAATTTATTTGTAGCATGCATAATGCTATCGCTTTATAGTTGTAAAAAAGACAAAGCAGGCATCGCCCCCGAAACAATTGAAAGCATTGCAACCTATACCAAACATACAATTTTACAGGGGCAACATTTCTCGGATAAAAGCAGCTTTAAATCCTTCTCCGGGAATAAAATGGACTTTAAAGTAAAATTCGATAGTTCGGCTATTTACCAAACAGTGGACCCTGTTAATCAATTTGACATTAATAAATTGTACGGATTTTCAGAAGGGGCCGATCATCATGTGAATAGTGCCAGGATAGGTTGGGCATGGAACAAGAATGCTTTGCGTTTGTATGCATATGCTTATAGTGGCGGTATCAGAAAAATGAAGGAAATTACAACTGCCGGCATTGGGCCGGAAATATCCTGCAGTATCGGAATTTCAGGTAATCAATATCTTTTTTCCATTAATGAAATTACCCTCGGTTTGGAAAGGGCAATTGAAGGGCCGGCTATTGCCGGGTATGGGTTATATCCATATTTTGGTGGTGATGAAGTAGCTCCCGGCAACAATTCTATTTATATCATGGATGTAAAAAAATAGCGGTATCTCCATGAAGTATTTGGTAGCTATCGTCCTGGGCCGCTGTTAAACCCTATCATCCGCACGGGAGGATCGAAAAGTTTTATTTTTCAAAAAGCTTCCGGGCAACCGCAGCATTATTTACGTAAATAAAATAAAATAAAAACATGATTGTTATCATTGTTTATGATTTATTATGTATGCAATTTTATACAAACAAACAGCATCCACTGTAACAGGGATCGCCGGATAAAATCAAAAGGCAAACAGCGAAAAAACAGCGCTTATTAATTTTTGTACAGGGTGGTGTTGAAAGTTAAAGTTGACATATTGAATTTTAAAAAGCTGTTATCACTTACCATTTGAGTAATGTAATGCAACCAATTAATTTATGCAGAAAACATATAGCAGCAGGTATGTTGGCCGGGAAGGTTTAAAGCCTTTGAAACGCATCATGCAGCGCCTGAATAAATGATGGTTCAGGTTGTGAAAGTTGGAAATCAAAAAATGAAAAAGCTTCCATTACGGGAGCTTTTTCATTTTTACCATGTCCTTCTAAAATCATTAATCCCGGTAATTCAAAGCAGGTTTTATATCGCCTAACAATGCTTTGTATTGGTAGGCGCCCTTCTCTCTGATAAATTCCTCTTTTGCTTTTTCAATCAAAGCCGGTGTGGTAAATAAATCAATGGCCATCAATGCCATTGTTTTAGCGCCTGCCATCATTCCCTTACTGCCAATTTCAGTTCCACCACATGCTACGGCCTGCCAGCTATGTGCGGGGGTGCCTGGTATCCAGGTGGCGGCACGCATGCCTACGGTGGGTACTACATAACTTACATCGCCAACATCAGTGGAGCCGCCGCCGGATGCCTTATCCCTTTTTAAGGGATTCACAATGGCAGCCGATTCAATAGCCGGTGCGGCAAAGCCAAAAGTAGATTGCAGTTTTTTACCAAATTCAATTTCTTCAGTTGTTAAGCTGACGCCACCCACTTTTTCCAGGTTCAATTGCATGGCTTCCGCCAAAGTGTTGTTTAATAACAGATCATGTGTACCGCCAATAATTTCATAGTCTGCGGTGGTTTCAGTTCCCATAGCCGCACCATTGGCTGCTTTTACCACCCGGTCAAATATTTTCACCACTTCCTCTCTTTTAGGATTACGCACATAGTAATATACTTCAGCAAAATCGGGTACCACATTGGGCGCTTTGCCGCCATTGGTAATTACATAATGGATCCGGGTTTCCTGTGGAATATGTTCACGCATCATATTTACCATATTGTTCATTGCTTCCACTGCATCAAGTGCAGATCTTCCCTTCTCAGGCGAAGCCGCTGCATGTGCTGATATTCCATGAAAACGAAACTTGGCTGATTTATTCGCCAATGCACTCGTCATGGTAACGCTGTTGGCATCGCCGGGATGCCAGTGTATGGCAACATCCACATCATTAAATAACCCCGCTCTTATCATAAATACTTTACCTGAGCCTCCTTCTTCGGCCGGGCAACCATATACGCGTATGGTTCCGTTAATCTTTTTTTGTTCTATCAGCTTTTTAATTTCAATGCCCGCTGCTACAGATGCTGTTCCAAACAAATGATGGCCACAAGCATGTCCCGCTGCTTTATTGGGGATGATTTTTTTCACGGGAATAGCTTCCTGGGCTAATCCGGGTAAAGCATCAAATTCCGCTAAAATAGCAATTACCGGTTGCCCGCTACCGTAAGTAGCAATAAATGCCGTGGGTATGCCGGCAACGCCTTTTTGTACCGAAAAGCCATTATCACTTAAAGTTTGCTGAAGCAGTGCAGTACTCTTTTCTTCTTTATAACCCAATTCCGCATAGTTCCAGATTTGAAGGGCGGTTTTCCGGTACTCCTCATATTTCAATTGAATATCAGCAATGGCCTGGTTTTTCAATGCATCGGTACCTGCGGTTTTTTTCTGCGCCATGCAAAACAGTGTCGATAAAATGCAAAGCGAAAAAATAAATAGTTCAACAAAGTTCTTTTTCATAATTATGTTTTATAAGCACAATTTAAGAGAAACCGATTAATTCAAAATAAAGGATCCATTTCAATTGGCCTCATCCCTGTTAGCGCTTGCAAATCCTGGCAGGGATAAGACAGTGACATGCAAGAACCGCTGTAAGGGGTGTAAGCCGTTGCCGACCGTTAAAAACGGTTGCTACAAACTCTGCTGCACCTAAAAATAACTTAGGCAGGCTGTCTGTATTATTTCCTGAGGCCACCTGTTTTTATGTATCTATAAACTGGTAAAAGGCGATAAATAAACAGTAAATGCCGTCTATACTTTTGTAGAATTATTTCGATAAGTATAAATAATGTTATTCTACAATCCATGCTTTTATTAATGTTGACATTTGCTTTGCAATTGAAAGGCGCCTTAAACCAGCTTTTACCTGCAAAAACCAGTATTACATTTTTCCTTACTCTAATCATTATTTTATGAAATCCCTTATCCTGCTACCCGACCATCAATTGGTACACCTTTATATGGGTGGCAACGCGGAAGCTCTTTCAGCATTGGTGCTTCGTTACAAGACCAAATTGTACACATCCATTTATTTGCTGGTAAAAGATAAATACCTGGCAGAAGATATGTTCCAAAATGTATTTATCCGTGTAATTGACAAATTAAAAGGCGGTCATTATACCGAAGAAGGAAAATTTTTACCATGGATAATGCGGATTGCCCATAACATGTGCCTGGATCATTTTAGAAAAATCAGGCGCTTGCCGGTTATTAAAACGAGTGAAGATGTTGATATTTTTGAGATGCTGAATTTTTCAGTGCAAGGCGCTGATGAACGTATGATTAAAGGCGAGAGCCATGACAGGGTAAGAAAAATACTGGATTTGCTTCCTGAAGACCAGCGTGAAATAATTATTATGCGCCATTATGCGGATATGACTTTTAAAGAGATCGCTGCCATAAAGGACATTAGCATTAATACCGCATTGGGCCGCATGAGATACGGTTTAATTAACCTGCGCAAAACAATCGCTGAAAAGCAAATCGCTTTATAGTTTTTTTCTTTAGGCAGGCTACCTGATGTAAGTTTTTTCCCCCGAAAAATAAGGAATAGAATGCTTACCTCTAAACCAACAAGAACCCACTTCAACATAAAAGTATGGCAGGTCCCGGATTGTCATACTTTTTTTTGTTACCAAATAATATGGCCTGATGAAAAGGGCGGATGGCGGTCTGCTATCTGGTACATCTTCTATACAACCATATTTTTTTTGTTGTCCGGGCAGAAGTATTTCATGGCGGCATAGTTGCGTCGCCCTCGTGTACCGCATACCATTGGGGAACTTTAATTGCGTTTTGTTAACCCATTCATAAATTCAGAACTCCCGGCCTGGCTTCAAATCAAAATCATCGCTTTATATTATTTTCCGGAAAAACCCCAACGGGGTTAAATGTGAATAGCCCCGGGTGAAACCCGGGGAAATGAACGACAAAATCAGGCACAACCCCGAATGGGGTTGAATTTCCTGGTATAT
>JANOTW010000645.1:0-2517 GCA_031416575.1 Ferruginibacter sp. | reverse complement strand
ATGCAGGTGGACGAAGCAATGGAGCAACTAAAGATCACGGATGAAAAAACATTGACGGATTATCGTGGTGTCGGCAGGGCCGGTTTGCCATCTACAGTAATAGGGCTTTTGTTTCATGCAGCGGAACATACAATGCGGCATGTGGGTCAGTTGATGGTAACAGCGGCGGTAGTACGCATGACAGTAAAGTAAATGCCAAAAGTACTGAAGGAGGGAAAGTTCAGGTTGCTTTATTATTTATACTGCACAACGGAAAAACGTGAATAAGATTTTTTGTCCGGGCAGAGAAGCAATGGGCAGCATCGTTGCATCGCCCTCTTGTACCGCATACCATTGGGGATCTTTTATTACGTTTTAAATTAATTACGGAGTGTACGTTATTTGGTATTATACAAAATAAATATCACTAATTATTCCATTCCGCAGTAATATGAGGATGCAAATCATCCTGTAGCCCTTATCAAAACCATTTGATATTGAATTGGCAAATAAATTGAAGAAACAATATTTCATTGATAAAAAATTAAAGGAAGAAAATGAAAAAGGATATAGAAAGAAAATCAAAAAATAAAGCTATTCCACTACCCGTGCAAAACGCAATTAAAGCACCACAGAAATAAAATGTACAAGAGTGCGACGCCACTGAAGCTTGATCAGGGTACAATTGTTTGGCCAATAAAAATAAAAAGCATACGTGTACAACTGCGGGAGGCAAGAGTCCTGAATTTAATCGTGTTCGTGCCGGGTTTTCAAAGCGGGGAATAATACACTAAGATTTTATGAAACGCACCCTGTAAGCAAAAGATAATTTTAAATAAAAGTTATCATTCACATCAGCGTCATATTTTGAAATATGTTTTATTCCGGTTTCTATCTTTCTGAATATGGAATGGCCTGCTTCAATATTCAATACAAATTTTTTATTAAAGTACGTATCAAGGTATAGCCCCACTTGATTTTCATTGATGCGCCAATACCCTTTTCCATTTGCATAGGAGTTGGTGATGGCCCTGAAATTAACGCCATAGTAAAAATGTTTATTTATCTCATGCTCCCAGGTAAGATTGCCGGGCAATACGCCGAATAGGTTATCCCGGTCATTCATTTTCCAGTCAATGCCTGCCAGCGGCATCACAAATAGGCCGAATAATTCATTGTTGATGTAAACACCCAGCTTCCATGCAAGTTTTTCATTTCTTTTGTTGCTGGTGATGAAAGCTCCGCCAACCTGCATTTTCGTTTTTTTATTAATGCCGCTGTCATTCATTCTTACAATACCTGTAAGCAAAATACCCCACTTTGTATTCGGAATTGTTTTGGAAAGTGAAACAGGAAGTGCAATACCATAATAGCTTTGTTGCTTATTGTTATTGATCAGTGCCCGCCATTTTTCTAAGAAAGGGCTGAAGATAAGCGCATCCTTTTTATTTTTAAACTGTAGAGGAAGGTTTGTACTTAAACTTAAATACTGAATCTTTACCGCGGTTTTGTTTTGATTTATCAAACCTGCATTTGGACTGTTTGTATATTTCAGATTTGCAATATCGAGGTAAGGTTGAGCGGTTGTTTTATTTGACAGCAGTAAAAAAATTGTTGTAAGATATACAATGAAGAAAAATTTTTTCCTTTCGGTTAAAATAAAATGCCTTGCATTTAATCGCGTCTTTTTCATTGGTTTAATTTTTATTTAAAAACGTTATGCCGTAAGTGGGTTTTGTTTTTCTGTAAAATTAATCGTCTGTTGTTTTAACTCTATCGCTGTAACAGACCTGGTGTTTTTCATTTGATGATTCGTAATCATTTTTTTGAGGATGGCGGGCAACAGCTTATCCATCAGCAAAAATAATCGGTTCAGCCGGCCTGGTATGATGACTTCCTTTCGGTTTAATAATCCATTAATGGCAATTGGCGCTACCTCCTCCGGATTCATCACGGAAAGACGGGATAACCATCCTGATGTTTTGATCAATAATGTAACTGATATATTGGTATTCATACCGCCGGGGCAAATTACGCTCACATGCACATCTTCCGCTTCCAGTTCCCTTCGCAGGCTTTTTGAAAAAAAGTAAATAAAAGATTTGGTAGCTCCATATACTTGTTTTTTCGAAAGGAAAAAGAAACTGCAAAGGCTGCCTACATTTAAAATATAAGAGGGCCCGTTTTTTCTCAGCATATCAAGAAACAGGCGGGTGAGCAGTGTAGTAGCTATCACATTTAACTTTACCTGCTTTTGATAGAAAGCGATACTTCCTTCGCTGAACAACATCGTGCTACCTAACCCCGCATTATTGATGAGCATATTTACACAAAGTTTCATGTCGCATACTTCATCATACAGCCCTACACAATTCTCTTCCCTGGCAAGGTCTTTTTCTATCGCTACTACATCAACTTTGTAATTTCTTATTATAAAATCAGCCAGGTACAAAAGTTCAGGCCCGGGCAATGCCACCAGTATCAGATTCATCTTTCTTGATGCGCATTCAAGCGCCAAAGCTTTTCCAAACCCTTCGC
>JANOTW010000644.1:0-7725 GCA_031416575.1 Ferruginibacter sp. | reverse complement strand
CCCATTACATAAATTTCGGGCCTTGTATTGGCCGTGCCTTTAGGAAATAGATTACCCTCCGGTATGTCGTAGCTGCCATCATCGTTAATTTTTATCCGCATTATCTTTCCACGCAGGTCGTTGGTATTACCGGAAGATCTTCTTGCATCGTATTGCTGGTGGCCAGGCTCATCGTTTAATGGCGCATAACCGCTGTTCACGTATTTGACCCCTTTTTCATTAAAAGGCGTTGAGTTGTCACCAGCGGAGAAATATAATAATTTATCGGGGCCAAACGCTATGGAGCCACCGGTATGGCAGCATATCTCCCGTTGTGACTTTACTTCGAGGATTACTTTTTCAGTCGCCTTGTCAAGTGTATCGTTTATGAAAGTAAATCTTGATAACCGGTTAACAGCGCTGTCTATCGGGCTATAATAAATATATACCCGGTTGTTCCTGGCAAAGTCGGGATCTTTAGCCAGGCCAAGCATTCCTTCTTCGGCATTTACGCCAGGTGTGGATGTTTTATAATAAACATTAAAATAACCCGCCTGCTTTACCTGCTTGGTTTCATTTTTATAAAGCATTATTTCGCCCCTGCGTTGTATAATCAGGATGTCAAAGTTGGGAAGTATGGTCATTTCCGTTGGCTCAAAAAAATCACCCTGTGCAAGTTGTGTTTTTACAAAACGGTTATCTTCGGGTGGAACCTGCGTTTTTACATTTGCATAATCCAATTCTTTATTATCCCCTATCGCATATTGGATACCACCTAAAATATGATTCAAATAATTCGCTTCGGAAAAGGATTCCTTGGTATGGCCCAGCGCTGTATAAAAGGCCCTGCCACCATCATAATCATGGTACCATGCCATTGGATGATTGTCACCGTTTTTTCCTCCCCGATACGATTTTTCATCAATGGTCATTAATACTTTTACATCTTTATTCAGCTTCTTGAAACTGTAATATTCATCTGTTCGTTTCCATTGTTTTGGAAGATGTTTGGTAGCTGCATTGTTTGTATCCACCACATTCAATATACCCTCCTGGATACTAGGGAAAGTGTCATGTATGCCGGGATGATCCAAAAAATAAGCGCCGGCTAACCGCCCATACCAGCCCCAGTCATATTCAGTATCGGTGGCGGCATGAATACCCATGAAGCCGCCGCCAGCCTGGATGTACCTTTCAAATGCCGCTTCCTGGTAATGATCCAATACATTACCGGTAGTGCTTAAAAAAACCACTGCGGCATAATTCTTTAAACTGTTTTCATTAAACATAGCTGCATCCGTGGTGGTATCCACATCAAAATTATTTTGGCCACCCAGTTTTTGTAAAGCCACATTTCCATCCGCAATGGACTCGTGGTGATAGCCGGCTGTTTTACTGAAAACCAATATTTTCGCTTTTTCGGAACGTTTGTTGGAACAGGAAAAAGAAAGCAGGGAGATGGCGACAAATGCCAGGCTATTCACAATGGCGGCGGAAAATTTCATGATTATTAGATTTTATAAGTTTTAAAAAGACCAGGTATTCAATTTTTATGTTCCGGTTACTGGTGATTATTCTCCACAATATTCTTTATCCCTCAATTGAATGGTTAAAATTCAGGGAGCAAAAGTACCCTTTGTTTTTTGGAAGCCAAATTTATATAAACTATTTGGTATCAATATTCAGAACTTCCGACTTTTCGCATATTGAAAGGGCTTTTTTACTGAAAGGTAAAGTGGTGTTATTGTAATCAGGCTGATCAATATTTACGAAAAATGTAAGTAAGACCCCTCAATGGATTTCAGTAGAACAGTAGCCAAATAAGCCGGGGCTGATGTTTCGCTAATTACAACGTGGGTAAATTTGCCCAATGATATTCGGTACAAGGCTACCCAAATAAGATCGGCTGATGTTTCGCTAATTACAACTCTAAAATTTAGAGGTGATTCATTTTCAAATAGCGAACGGATTTATAAAGGAAGGCATAATTCGAAGGCCCTGTTTTGCCCCCAACCTCATTGGTTAGCGGGGAGGCCTTCTGCCAGTTCATTTTTTACGCCTGATGAACCGCCCGGTATAACGCAATTAAAGTTGCCCATTGGTATTCAGTATAAGAGGGCGATGCAACGATGACGCCATGAAATTCTTCTGCCCGGACAAAAAAAAAGAATGGTTATAAAAAAGGGCGACACATCCGCCGCGGCGAATTATTCAGGGATCTGATGCCAGGGCTAAAAATATAAAAAAGCATGCAATATAAACTTTGAAAGGTAAGGGGTCCTGAAATTGTGAATGGTATTAATGCCGGTTTCATCAAAGCATTAAGCAGGTAATTTATTCTTTCAATTTTATTTTCTGGTTGATGTATTCACCAATCTGCTTTCCGTTTTTAGCGCCTTCTTCACAACCGGAACGATAATGAATACCACCATATACCCTGCTGATAGAAGCTTCATTGGCGGCCTGGTTAAATGAAGTAAAGTTCCGCTTCATGCCAATGTATGCCAGGTCGCTGGTGTCTTCAAACGCAAAGTTTTCGCCAAAGCGTTTGGTAAGCACAGCCGCTGCTGCCGCCGAAATGGTACTATGGCCGCTGATATGTTCCGGAAAAGGGGGCGTTTGCAAAAATGGCTGCCAGTTTTTATCTATCAGTTCATTAATAACCGTTACCGGCCTCACCAACTGGCTCCGTTGTTTTTCAGTCCAGCAGGAAATAAAAGCATCAAATACGGCAATAGCCGTCATGGCATAAGATTGTGCGGTTTCTACGGCGGGGAGACCTTTCATTTTGCCTGCAATAGTGGTAATACCTATCCAGTGGCCAACAGGCGTAATTTTTTTATTTAAAAACATCATGTGGCCCGAATGCTCCATTACCGACGGGTTATCATCCCAGTATTTGGCAATGGTACGTTGTTCGTCGGTTAAATTTTCATTGATGGCATACACTTCATGCGTCAGTTTATAAAATACACTATTGGTATCGGTGCTGTAAACGGGGGGAGGCGCAGGTTTATGCTGCTCCGCGGAATCCAGCGTTAAAGGTAAAGTCAGGTTCCAATATGGCTCTACACCATCCAGGTAATCGGGTGGGGTTGGCCGCCATTTACCCGGTTCGGAATTGCCCAGGTATTTGGGCATACCTCTTGTTTTCAGATAATTGTCCACTTTTATTCTTTGCAATATTGATTTGCCTATCGTGTCGCCAAAGGCCATTGACCGTTCAAAAGTTCCCTCATCCATTAACGATTTGAATTCATCAAATAAAGGCGCTTCATATTTTTTAAGGGTGTCAATAGAAAAGGTAACTTTTTCCGCCACGGTGAAAAATGCTTTGGTAGCCGCCAATAAATAATTGTACCCCATATTCTTTGCGGGCTGCGGCATGGAAGGGAACCCGTGTAACTGGGCAGTGAGCGAGGGGTAGCCCGGCTGCGCATGCCTGATGGCTTCGTACGCCGCCAGTGATGTGTAAGCGTAAATACGGCTGGCCACCGGCGGAGAAAAAATATCGTAGATAATTACTTCGGTGAGTTGCCACACATTGCGGTGCAAAATATTTACATCGGTAAGCAGGGCGGCATCCGGTTTTTTTGAAGGTTGATTACAGCCGGCAATGAATGCAATTAGAATTAATACAGCAAGGATATTTTTCATTCTATTTTTCATATATATTAAACCGTTTACTAAACCTGCTTATAGGTATTCATGAATTTTAATTTTTTCAACCACTTCAACAAAGGCGGCCTGGCCGGGTTTGTTGGCTATCAATTTCCGATTCGGGGGTTTACTGGTGTGATGCAAATTTAATCCCCTGGAAGTTATCCGGGTTTATTTTTTTCGCCACGAACAAGCAGTATTTTTTTTACAAATAGACTTTATTCGTGCTGCTTATTACAATGGTGGTGCACTAATTCCTGGTTTTACCCATATTTTTCAAAAACATAAACAGCGGCCCTTTTCCCCAATCAACCTTCGGCTTTATCATTACCGGCGCCACGGAAAAATTCCCTAAAACAATATCCACTTTTCCGTCTCCATCCAAATCCCCTGCATCCATTGTCAGCCATCTGCCCATTTTGGTTTCCGGGATGATAAAGGGTTGAAATTTAAAATCGCCTTCATTCTCCAAATATACAAATCCTTCCTCTGGCTGTTTGGCATAATCCGCAAAAAACGAAATGGCCGCAATATCCAAATCACCATCCCCATCAAAATCACGGGGTATGGCTTTATAACATCCATTTATAGGAAAAAAATATTTTTTACTGAAATGGCCCTTTCCATCATTCAAAAAAATATACACTCCGTGATAAGGCTTCAATACCTGTGAATAATCCGAATTATCGCCGCAAGTATAAACAATATCGGGGTAGCCATCCTTATTAAAATCAATCAATTCGAAATATGTGGAACCATATACTGGCGGAAACCTTAAAATTTGTTGCTGTTCAAACCGGCCATTCCCTTTATTGGTAAATAATACAATGCCTTCATCGCCCTGCCCAAACAATACCCATATATCCGGAAGGCCGTCTTTGTTTTGATCCTGCACAATGGCTTTAATGGCGCCCGGAGTGGCCCTTAACACATGGTTTTCATATTTGCCGCCGCCCTTATTTTCCATCCACGAAAACGCCCCGGTTAAATTTCCAAACCCGCAAATAAGGTAATCAGTACGGCCATCAAGGTTCAGGTCGGATGAGGAAATCTGTATGGGCCTGGCCAGCTCCGAAAATAAAGGAGTGGAATCTTCCTGCAGCCCACCATTGGCATTTACCTGCAGCAACTGCGCCTTGCCAAATTTTCCATTGGTTGGGTTCATGTATGCAATATTACAGGCCACTAAAGGGCGTTGAGTGAAATCCATATCAACAATGGGCCCCGATGTGGGTATCGTGTCTATTATTTTCAATTGATTATTAAAACGAAAAATATTTTGGCTGGCATCGCATACTATCAATTGATGCCGGAGAGTAGAACTGTCTATTTTTATAAAAGAAACCGCAGGTGTGGGATAACTAAATTGAGGTACCTGTACCTTAAAAAGCGACAGGCCGGGTGCAAGCTGTTTTTGCCTGGCTTGGGGCACTAAGGAATCGGGGGAGGTAGCGATGTAATAATTTATAAGATGGAACCACTCCTGGAGGTTGAGCAGGGGCTTTGCAGGATAAAAATTTTTGCTTAGGAGTTTATCATTTTTTGCTGAAGGGTAGCGCTTGAAATTAAACTCGAATATGCCCAGGTGCGGCCCCATCACCGGTAGTACGCCTTCTTCCCATGTTTTCGCATCCAGCAAATATGGCCCCGGGAGCAGGTGGCATGACTGGCAATATTTGGCCGCCATCCGTTCGCCTTTGCGAATGCTGGAAACGGGTATCGCCGCATTTGATTTATTTCTATAATAATCCTTGCAGGAACATAAAAACAAAGCAATCAAAAAACAGCTTATTATAACAATAACGTTTCTATAATTAATCATCTTATTAAAATCAATCAACAAATAAACAAATGATTTGTAGCATCTTCCGGATTCTTTTTCCAATACATGTTCTCTTTGTTTTGTACTAAATATAATCTGATATAAAATATTTGTACAGGTACTCATGGGCTTTTTTTGTTCAACGCCTTCGGGCATTGGCATCTACTTAACAACCGCTTAATTATCAAATCACTTTAGCTCCATCGGAGCTATCTCTTTGTAGCAAATGCGAATAAAGTGTATGCGTGCCGTAGGTACGCCCCATTTGCCGTAGGGTTGCTCCTACCGGAGCAGATGTTTTATATGATTAGTGCTACAAAGAGGTAACTCCTACGGAGTTTGAAGACGGATACATTAGCATTGTTATTTCTCATTAAACATAAGTTGACAGTCAACCCCGCCATTCGGGGCTTATGGCCTTCGGGGTTGTTGCTATACTGCATAAGGGATAAATTATTGAATTTTGTTTTTTTTGATAACCAAATAAAACAGGCTACCCCTGTTCCCTAAAAGTGTGAAATTTATTAATTTATAACACAATTAAAGATCCCCAATGGTATTCAGTACAAGAGGGCGATGCAACGATGATCATCATTGCTTCAATGCCCGGACAAAAAATCTTATTCACTTTATTATACCTTGTGAATTATTACTATTTATTTGCCTTCGGGTTCACCCGGATCTATGCCTCATCCCACGGTTTTTAGTTTAATGCCTTAAAGGGATTGGATCTTTACAACCCGTTTAATCCCTTTACCATCGGTAATCTCAAGGGAAACCATTTTTTCATTTACCGGGATGAACCTTCCCGATTGTGAAAGAAAAGAATACCCGTAATTAACTTCTCTTTTTTGTGCCTTTCCATTTTTATACTTTATCAAAATACTTACGTCGGTTGGCTGCAAGGGAATGTTGGTAAAATCTTTCTTCAACTCGAAAATTTTCAATGGCCCTTTATTTTGGCTGGCAGCCAATAAAAATTTACCCGATTTACTTTGCAGCTTCACCAGGGCTTTGCCATTGCCCGGAATAAAAATGCCGCTTTGCAAGATAGATAAACCCGAAAAACCGCCATTCCCATCCCCTTTCAATAGTAACCCGTTCAAGGCATCGTACCTGCCCACGGAAACTTCCGTTCCAAAATCATTGCCACTGATTACAATATCCAAATTGCCATCCCCATCAAAATCATCCACCACCATTCCATTTAATACAGAAACCTGGGCTTGCGGGGGAAGGTCGCTGATTGTAAATTTTCCATTGCCATCATTGCGCAGGTAAGCCGATTGAAGATGGCCAGCCTTGTATCGCAAGCTCCCTTCCAGTTGCTCTTTGGTCAATAACGAATTCATATCAGCCAGGGCATAGCTTCGGTAGTTTTGATATTTTGCACGCATGCCAATCATTTGTTTGATCATGTCATCCCGTAAATGTGCCGGGAATTCTTTTAGCTCCGGATTTTGAAATGACCCCGGAAGATACAATGAAGGAATGGCATCGTAACTTCCATTGTTATCAAAATCCTTTGCGGTTATCCCTACCGGGTATTTTTCACTGGCCCGATAATACGAGTTACGCCCAAGATTGCCGGCTATAAAATCCATATCGCCATCGTTGTCAAAATCTCCGGGTGAAATGGAGTTCCACCAGCCGTTACTGTGAGTGGCGAGTGGAGCATAGTCAGTGAACTTTCCCTGGTTATTTTTTAAAAAAGTTATAGGCATCCACTCTCCTGCCAATACCAGGTCCTGCCAGCCGTCATTATCAAAGTCGGTAAAAACAGCATCACACACCAACCCGATATTGTTTAAAGCCGGGGCGATCAAATTGGTAATATCAGTAAATTTCGGCTGCCCGTTTTTTGAATCATTCCTATACAGAAAACTTGAAACCGGTTTGGGATAATGCCAGGGATCTACCCGGCCGGCAATAAACAAATCCAGGTCGCCATCCTTATCAAAATCCGCCGCCCTTGCACAACTCTTGCTAATAAAATTTTGGGGCAGGGCTGATGCGCCATTGGTAAAAACCCCCTTGCCATCATTAATATAAAACTTGTCCTGATAAGCGATACTGTTAGGCGCTGCTTCATATCCACCGCTGGCAATATACATATCCAGGTCATTATCGCTGTCGGCATCAAACAACAAAACACCCATATCTTCCGACCGCTTGTTAAAAGCGCTGGTATCGGTTAGTAAATCTTTTTGGCTAAACCGTCCATCCATTTGTTGTAAAAAAACCTGGGCGCTGCGAAAATAAGA
>JANOTW010000643.1:0-6899 GCA_031416575.1 Ferruginibacter sp. | reverse complement strand
CCAATGGTATTAAGTACAAGAGGGCGATGCAACGATGTTGAGCAGGGATATAAAGCCCGGACAAAAAATGTATTTGCGAAATCCCGATTTTTCGGGAATGACCATTGCTTCTCCGCCCGGACAAAAAAAAAATCCTATTCTCGTTTTATCCGTTGTTCAATATAATTATTGATGATGAATATTTAATGCTGAAATTATTCTTAATTCTTAATTCTTAATTTTTAATTTTAAATTTAAAATTACTGACTGACTTACATGTTTGCAAGCCTCTCAAGCGCAAGGTAAAGCGCCTGGTTGCCTGAGGAACCTTTGCCCATTGCCTGTATGCTTATGTAAAGTTGCTTAACCAATGCCAGCCCCGGCAAGGACAACTTCATCGCCTCGGCTTCTTCAAGTGCGATGGTCATATCTTTTACAAAATTATCAATGGAAAAACCGGGCGAATAATCCCCTTTTACAATTTTGGGTGCAAGCACATCCAGGCTCCAGCAGCCCGCTGCTCCCTTAGAGATGGATTCTAACAGGGTGTTTAAGTTAAGCCCTGCTTTTGCACCATAAATCAACCCTTCGCACACACCAATTAAAGTACCGGCGATGGTTATTTGGTTACACATTTTTGCATGCTGCCCGGCGCCTGCCTTTCCCTGGTAAACCATGTTTTTACCAAACACTTCAAACATGGGAATGACTTTATCAACCACTTCTTTTTTTCCACCCATCATTATGGAAAGCGTACCACTTATTGCACCTACCTGGCCACCTGAAACGGGGGCATCAATAAATTCCGCCCCTACCCTTTCAGCCTGTTCCGATATTGTTACGGCAAGGCTTGGTTTGGTAGTGGTCATATCTATTAGAATAGTTCCCTGCTTTACTTCTTTAAAAATGCCCTGCTCACCAAAATAACATTCTTCTACATCCTTTGGAAAACCAATTATGGTAACGATCACTTCAGAGTTGGCTGCAATTTCGGCAGGGGTATCAAACCAGGTGCAGCCCATGTTGATCAATTCAACCGCTTTTTCTTTTGTACGATTGTGTACATTCACTTTGTAGCCTGCATTTACCAGGTGCTTTGCCATGGGGTTTCCCATCAAGCCTGTACCGATCCATCCTATTTTTTTATCTTTCATTGCGTAAATATTTTTATATCCTTTTTCTCAGCATTATTAAAAATCAATTTACAAATAATTTTTATCAATACAGGCATAGCAACATTTCAAAATCATTCAACTGTGGTACGGTACACTCCACCCATCCATCTGCCTGTTTGAAATTAAACGCTGTACCTGCCTTCATCAGCTTTAATTCTTTTATTGGTTTGGCTGGTTTAAACCGGATTGAAATATTGTACCTGCTCTGCTACATCCAACGCCCCATACATGGCCCCTGCTGCATCTATGGCTGAAATAACAAGTTGCTTGTTTTTATATGCAATTTCAAATCCTTCCTTTTGAATTGATAAATGGTTTTGATCATCCGATATTTGGATTACAATATTCGCATTTTTATAACCTGCGGCCAGGTCAATTTTATTAACCTGTTGCCCCGCTTTGTTAAACGCCTCTTCCAGTTGGGTTACGCCAAAAGCAACCGGATGATTATTTAAATTGAAGGCAATGTTTATTTGCGCATGTAACAGTACCGGCAGCGTGTACATGATTAATAACGCGGCGCTCTTTACGAAATATTGTATCCGTCTGATTTTGCAGGTAATCATTATGAAAAAGTTATTTTGAAAATATTTATTTGTACCCTGTTGATCAATAGCTGGTTTTTATGAGTATTTCCGTTTTGGATACTGCACAAGGGATAAAAAAGTAAATCAGATTTTTTTGTCCAGGCAGCGAAGCAATGGTGATAATCCCTATCTGCTTGATACAGTCAGGCAGGGTTGCATCGCACTTCTATACAACCATGTTTTTCTTTTTGTCCGGCGTAGAGACAAGGCAATGCCTTGTCTCTACGCATGAACGATGGAACGAATTACCAAACACACATATCATCAAATCACAATTAATCAAATTAAACAAAACAACAACTATTTTAATTCCAGGCTGGTGCATATTTTTCCAGGTATTAATTTGGTATAGGAACCTTTAGCTTTTATGCCCAAAGCGATTCAGATGAAATGATTGCGGCCTAAGGATGTGGCCATAAATACTCCGGCCCCGCTCAGCGCTACTGCTGTACAACGCAATTAAATTTTTGTACTGATAGCATGTTATTTATTTACCACATTCACAGGGTTTCCCTGTAGAAATGCGGAAAGATTACTTACAGTAATATCCATTAACCTTGCCCTTGCTTCTATTGTTGCCCAGGCAATATGCGGGGTAATGATGCAATTTTTCGCAGTAAAAAGCGGATTGTCTTTTGAAGGCGGCTCTACTGAAAGCACATCTATACCAGCTCCTGCAATCACATCACTGTTCAATGCTTCTGCCAGGTCCTCATCCACTATGATTGGCCCCCTTGAAGTGTTTATAAGAAATGCGGAACTTTTCATTTGCTTTAAACTTTCCTTATTGATCAATCCTTTGGTCTCCGGAAATAAGGGACAATGGATACTTACCACATCTGATTGTTGTAAGAGTTCGGATACGCTTGCCCATTTAAAATTTTTCCGGTGCGATTGATCAGTTTTTGTCCTGCTGTTGGCAATAATATTCATTCCGAAAGCAGTGGCTACATCGCCAACCTGCTGTCCAATTCTTCCAAATCCTATAATGCCGATGGTTTTGCCTGAAAGTTCCACTAATGGAAAATCCCAATAACACCAGTCTGCTGATTTAGCCCACTTGCCTTCCATAGCTGTATCGCTGTGGCGTTGAACATGCAGGCATAATTCCAACAATAAAGCAAAAGTCATTTGCACTACCGAGGTTGTTCCATAACCCGGCACATTGGAAACGATAACGCCTTTGGATTTTGCCGCTTCCGTATTTACGATATTGAAACCCGTAGCCAGCACCCCAATAAATTTTAATGAAGGAAGTTGGTTCAGGGCTTCTTCACTAATGGGGGTTTTATTTGTAAAAATAACTTCAGCCCCTGCAGCCCGTTCTACTACTTTATCCGCTGGGGTCCTGTCATAAATTACCAGCTCTCCCAAATGTTTCAATGCATCCCAGGTGAGGTCGCCGGGATTAAGCGTATATCCATCCAGTATTACAATCTTCATGGTTGATGGTTGTTGGTTGATAGTTTGTTTCGTTAATTTAATCCCGATGCATCGGGAGCCCAATGGTATGCGGTACAAATTGTCTGAACCGCTGATTGAAACTGATTTTTTTGATTTGCCTGATTTCTATAACACGAATTTTAAGGCACTAATTACACGAATTAATACAACGGTGATTTCGATATGTTACGCCTTAATTCATATAACACAATTAAAGATCCCCAATAATTAAAAGGATATGTCTGATGTCTGATTTTTTGATGTCTGATTTAAAACCTGTTTGATGGTTATGTATTTTCATGTAACACAATTAAAGTTCCCCAATGGTATGCGGTACAAGAGGGCGATGCAACGATGATGCCCATGGCTGCTTCTTCGTTTGGACAACAAAAATAAACCTAACCGAAATTGATTAATCGTATAATGTTGCCTATTGCCCGTTGCCTATCGCCCATTACACTCTAGCCCATGCTTCGTTCAATGTGCGTTTGGCATTCGCAATAACTATATCGGGGTCTTCATCGCCGAAGGGTTTTATTTCAAAACTAACGAACGGCGGATTTTTATCATTTAAAAATCCTATGTTTAAAAGCACCCTTAAATAATCTACTACCTGGTCAACATCATTTTCCCCCCCTGGAAAACCAAAGCGTGGGTGCATATCGCCATACGCCGGCATACCGGGGCTTTTTACCACACAGTTACCAATATGCGCATGAATGATATAATCTTTAACCGGCAATAATGATCCCTCAATGGTTTCATGAATTAAAGGGATATGGCTCAGATCAACCATCAATCCAAAATGCGCATGCTCTTCCCTTATTTCTTTTGCATAACGAAGGGCTAAAGCAGCCGGGCCTATTAAACTTTTTTTATCCACGTCGTAATCAAAAACCTCCAGCGACACTTTCATATTTCCTTTACTTTTTACATAAGCACAAATTTCTTTTGTAGATTTTACCAAAGCCTGGTACGATTCCTCCTTTGTAGCTTCTTCATATTTACCACTCAAAAAAGCGAACCCGGCAGCGCCCATTTCATAAGCTTCGTCCACTCCTTCTTTTACGTTTGCCAATGCTTTTTGCCTGCCTTCTTCATTCAGGTCATTAATATTTTGCCCGGTAGTTAATAACCGCGGCTGGGCGCCGTATGCAATGGCCATGTGCGATGTTTCCAGCATTTGCTTCACCTTTTTACGTTCTTCCTTATCTTTTATGGTGGTTATTTCTATTGCGGTGAAATACTCATCAAGGGCTAATTTTTTTATCGTTTCCAAAATGGGCCCTTCCCCTTTCATGGTTGAAGGGTATGCCATAAAGTGGACCAGGCCAACTTTCATGTATTTGTATATCGAATCGTTCATTGGTGGTTTATTTTGTTATAGTCAAGTTAGAAATTTTGGGGTTTGCAGTTTTTTTTCTTGTAGTAATGAAGATGGTGGCAGCAAGTACAAGGATCAGCGCCACTAATATAAACAGGTACGTATATCCTTTTGAAAATTCAGGGGCCGCTGATGCTGCATTGGCAACCAGCATATCATATTTGGGTATAACCCAACTGAATAAATAAGCCTGTCCCAAAACAATAAAGCAGATAAAAACAAGCATGATGAAACTATGCTTCACTGTAAACCGAAAAAGTTCTGATTCCCTTCCTACCAAATGGCCTGCCGCCGCGGCCACAGCTATGGATTGGGGTGAGATCATTTTACCCACTACCCCACCCGATACGTTTGCTGCAACCGTTACCAAAGGGTCCACACCAATGGATGTTGCCGTGGTAGCCTGTAGTTTTCCAAACAATGCATTTGCCGAAGTATCGGAGCCGGTTATAAAAACACCCAGCCAACCCAATACCGGCGCAAAAAAAGGAAACAAAAAACCGGTGGTTGCCAGCGCTTCCGCCATGGTAATGGTTATGCCCGAATCGTTTACGATATAGGCAAATGCCAAAACGGAGGCGATGGTGATTATTGGAAACCGTAATTGTTTTAAAGTTGCCATGAAAATTTTGGCGGCTTCACTTAACTTTAACCCTATCAGGGGTATGGAAATGATAGCTGAAAGTAATATGGCTGTTCCCGATGCCGATAAATAATTGAATTTATAAATGTGCGGTAATGCCTTGCCATTTTTGTCTATGATAACATTATGCAGTCCTGGAAACTCGAATTGTATTTGTGCGAATGAATTAAAAAGCGCTTTTACCGGCTGCAGGCCCCAGGCTATTATCATTACGGTTAAAAGTATAAAAGGCGACCAGGCTTTGATGATTTGCCCGGTGGAATATTTCTCATCCACGTTTATAGTTGGAGCTGGTTCATTTTCAAAACGCCAGATATTTTTCGGCTTCCAGAACCTTAAAAAAATAATAAGGCAAACAATAGAGCCAATGCCTGCGATTACATCGGGAAGTGCGGGGCCAAGATAGTTTGATGAGAACCACTGCAGAAAGGCGAATGAAATTCCGGATACCAATATCGCCGGGATTACTTCTTTTGTTTTTTTAACACCCGCCATCAGTATTACGAGGTAAAAAGGAAGCAACACGGATAGGATAGGAAGCGTTCTGCCCACCATTTGAGATATTGCCATTTCAGGAATGGATGTAACCTGCGAGGCTACTGTAATGGGGATACCAATGGCGCCAAAGGCAACCGGCGCCGTATTGGCAATAAGACAAATACCGGCCGCGTAAAGCGGATTGAACCCCAGGCCAACCAACATGGCGGCAGTGATGGCCACAGGGGCGCCAAAGCCCGCCGTACCTTCTAAAAAAGAACCAAATGAAAATGCAATCAGCAAAGCTTGTAACCTTCTGTCGGATGTAATGGATGCCATGAAGTGTTTGATGATCTCGAACTGCCCGCTTTTAACGGTGATGTTAAATAAAAATACGGCTGTGAACACGATCCAGCCAATAGGGAACAACCCATACAGTGCGCCGTTTGCAGTGGAAAGCAGCGCCAGGTTTACGGGCATGCCGTACACGAATATGGCAATGAGAATGGCAATGGCGGTAGCAATCAGGCTTGCCAGGTAGCCCTTCATTTTTTTTATGATGAGCGCCCAGAAAATAAACAGGATCGGGACCACTGCCACCAATGCCGATAAAGCGATATTATTAAAGGGGTTTATTACTTGTGTCCAGTTCATTGTAAAATTCCTCCGGTAGATATTTTTTTAATGCCATGAATGTATGTCATTTTTTAACTTATAATAATAAATAAATTGACCTCGGTTTAATAACCGGTGTAAAAGTGATTTTAGTTTTTAACCGATGCTTTTAATTCTTTGCTGATACTGCTCAAGGGTTAAAAAAGTGGGTCACGGTTTTGTTGTCCGAACGAAGAAGCAGCCATGGGCATCATCGTTGCATCGCCCTCTTGTACTAAATACCATTGGGGAACTTTAATTGTGTTTTATTAATTAAGGCATAACACATCGAAATCACCGTTGTATTAATTCGTGTAATTAGTGCCTTAAAATTCGTGTTATAAAAATCATACATCTACGCCAAATCAAGCGCCACAATTTCATGATCCAATATTTTATTTACATTAAGTGTGATGGCCCCTTCTTTATTTACAAATGTCGCTTTGATCCCGCTCATCAACAAATGCACACCGGTTACTTTTTTATTAGCCGGTATAGCAATGCTCACCTGCGCATCCACCGGGATCAATTCCCTGAATGGGCCCTTCATCATCATG
>JANOTW010000642.1:0-3789 GCA_031416575.1 Ferruginibacter sp. | reverse complement strand
ACATTGGATTTAGTGGAGGCAAACAACGGAGGTGTGCTAAATAAACGCAGCATCGCCCTGCTTTCCACAAGGTCATTGTTTTCGGTACCGGTGCCGTGTGCATTGATAAAACCAATGTCGCCTGGTGTTAGTTGCGCTGTTTCCAATGCGCCCTTCATTGACAGGTAAGGGCCATCTCCGGCATCTGATAATGAGGAGGGATGAAAAGCATCGTTTGAATTGCAGTAGCCGGTTAGTTCCGCATATACTTTCTTATTTAAGGTATCTTCTTCTTTTTCCAAAATAAGAAATGCCGCACCTTCTCCTAAATTCAACCCCTTGCGATCTTCATCAAAAGGCGTACAAATGTCAGGGGATAAAATATGGAGCGCATTAAATCCATTGATGGTAAATTTCGCAAGGCTGTCCACTCCTCCTACAATCGCTCTTCTGGCCAGCCCGTTTTTTATAAGCCGGGCCCCGTACATGACCGCATTGGCGGAAGAGGAGCATGCCGTATTAATGGTATTGATAATGCCGTTCATTTTATAACGATGCTGCAGGTACATTGTCACGGAAGCACAATCATAAGAATTAATATATTCGGAACCATTTTCCGTTTTTTGCGCATCCTGGTACAATTCATCTGTAAGGCACATGCCGCCTACCGTACTGCCACCAATTAAGGCGGTATCAGGAGAAGTCAATTGCGCTGCGGTAGTTTGCCCATCCCTGATGGCTTCGTCAAATGCATGTAAGGCTAATAAACTGGTACGAGTAATACCTGGTTCAGTTACGTTCAACTTCAGGCGAAGCGATTCCGTACTGATCCTGATTTCGCCGCAGGGTAGTTGGTTGGCGTATTTTGAAGGAAAAAGTTTGAATGGGGTTATACCACATTTGCCTGCGGATAATGCTGCACGATTCTGTGCTACGGTATTTCCAATAGCGCTTATCAAACCCATTCCCGTAATGAAAATCCTGCTCAATGAATTGAATTTTATTTTGTCCTGTGTTGTTCTATATAGGCAACCATAGTATTGATATCAACTAATATTTTCCTTCCTTCCTTTGGGTCCTGGATGTTGATACCATATTCCCTGCCCAGCAAAACGATCAGTTCAATAGAGTCAATGGAATCTAACCCTAACCCTTCACCGAATAACGGTTCGTCATCTTTTATATCATCCGGACTAACAGATATAAGATTTAAAAACTCGATAATTTGCTTTTTAAGCTGTTGTTTTAATGCTGCTGTTTCCATTGTATAAAATTTCAAATAAGGTTCTTTCTTTTAAGGCCACCCAATGCTATTAATTGTAAAAAAACGGTTATGGCAAATAAAGGTAAAATATTTTTCAAAATGTCTTTTAGTTTTCCTCCTTCCAGGAATAATCCGTAAAAAGCTTCCAGGCCCCAGTGCAGGGGGGATAATTTGATGATCGTTTTAAAGGAATCCGGCATGGCAAAACTGGGAACCAATAATCCACCGATTGCGGCTAATAACACGATGGATACCGCTCCTATTCCATTTGCCTGTTCCTGTGTTTGGGCAAATACGCCAATGCAGATGGCAAAACTTACCGCACACCAGCCGCAGATCAATGCCACCAGGAATAAGCCAATAAGATCTGAAGGTAAATTTAACCCGGGCAAACCCATAAAAGGAAATAACCAAATGCCAATGGCGAATATTACAGCCGCCTGTAGAAGTGTTACAAAGAGATAGGTGACCTGTTTGGATAATAATGCCAGGAAATAATTGGTGGGCAGGGTTTTTAACCGCACGAAACTACCATTCAGCTTTTCCTTAACCACACTGCTACCCAATGAGACCACTACGAAGAACATGGCGAAAATCGTCCATGCCGGAATGTTATGTTGCGTTGCATTGGGTATCCTCCTGCTGCCATCCCTCGAAATGGGGATTTCATTGATCGCTATTTGATTGTTAAGAATTTCATTTTCCAATTGTTCAGGCAGTTCTTTTTCATTTAAAGAAAAGTACAGGCTTTTTAATATTTGCTTGCTTTCCACCAATTGAAGTGTACTGCGCAATGCCCCCTTTATGGACTGGCGAAAGGATTCCTGTAACACGGGGTGATACAATAAAGTGATTGATTCAGCATGGTTGGATACTGCATTTACCGTATCTGTATCCATGCCAAAATCCCGAAGCGCTTTGCTTGAAATGTTTTTCGCCTTCAATGTTATTTTAGCCGAAAAATCCGTGGGGATGATGATGGCGATGAGCGCATCCTTTGCATGCATGCGGTCGCTGATCTCTTTTTCGCTTTGGTTGGCGATGACCTGCTTCAGATTAAAAATCCCCACTTTTTCAATAGCGGTTACCAACTGCCTGCTGATTTCACCGGTATCTTTATTACAAAGCAGCAGGGGGACTTTGTTGTCGTTCACCAATTCAAACGTGCTGTTTTGTAAAGCCGTGATCACGATGGCTAATACTATGGGCATGGCAAACATGGTAAGCAAGCCCACTTTATCGCGGGTTAAAATGAGCAGGTCTTTTACTATGGTGGCCCTGAGTTTGTACATTAAGCTGAAGATTGAATAAATGGTTAATACAGCCCAACGAATAAAAACGTGAATGATTGCTTTTTGACCAGGCTAAGAAGCTATGGTGATCATCCTTGCATCGCCCTCTTGTACCGCATACCATTGGGGATCTTTGATTGTGTTTTAAATTAAAGAAACCTACTGTAGGAATAAGCTGCGGCCTGTTCCTACAAGGCTAATGCTCCGTATTTTAGGAGCGGCCTCTTAAAAATGAATACAACAAAGGGGTGTACCTACGGCACGCAAATACACCTTTGGCTTTATTTTACAAAGAAGTATCTCCTATGGAGCTAAGATTGTTATTAGCTGTTCTGCGTATTTAGGATACTTCTGCCTTTATTATCAATTCGTCAATCATATGTGTTGTGTCATCAAGTTCCTTTGCTCTTATAAACAGTTTAAATGCTTTTTCGTATTCGCCTTTGTCATAATGGTAAATACCTAAGTTGCGATACCCATAAGAATTATCTTCATCAAGTGTCAAAGAATAATTAATGTCTTCAAGCCCTTCCTCTTCCTGTCCTATTTTTATTTTTGAAAGCCCTCTGTTGGTATATGAATAAGCAAAAGTTTTATCAAGCTCTATAGCTTTGTCAAATAATGGAATTGCTTCCTCATACCTATTGAGCAAATTCAAAGTATAAGCTTTGTTATTTAAAGAGTGTACGTTATTCGGATTTTGCTGTAATGATATATCATAAAACTCAATTGCTTTATCGTGCAACCCAAGTTGTGAGTATGTTATACCTGCATTTGAATAGTCATCTGAATTCATTTTGTTGAGAGGAATAAAATTATCAAGAAGTAGTTTAACTTTTTGATAATCTTTTACATGCAAGTTGGAGATTATTGCAAGACGATATATATTTTCGTCTTTCCATACGGTTGTCAAAATTTTATTAAATAAGACAGCAGCTTTTGTATAATTCTCCTTGTTATGGAAAGCAACAGCTTTCGCATATTCTTTTGGTAATTTTTTGTAATAAAAAAGGTTCTTTAAATTATAGCCGTCATTGTAAATTAAGCTGCCATCATATAATTGTATAGGTGTTTTTCTTGGAGTAAAATTAATTAACAAATCAAAAATTGACGAACCAAGAAATATTACCATCATAAGTTTGATTAAGCCGTGCAGATCCAATGAGAAAGTAAAGTAACTTGCCAATACAGCAATTACAAATGATGCCATTGGTCCAGCCAATGTGTAAATAATCTGTCGGTTGATTGAGATGC
>JANOTW010000641.1:0-1719 GCA_031416575.1 Ferruginibacter sp. | reverse complement strand
CGAAGCTCCTTCTATCCATTTGTACACATCCGTATCATCAAATGGAAATTCGGAACATACTTTATTCTCCCTTTTTCCAGCGGCTGCAAGGAAGTTATCTATTCTTCCATGCTCCTTGCACATTTTTAAAATGTAAGGTATCGTGGTTGCCGCATTGACCTGCATTTTTGGTTTCCAGAAATTATCATTTACATGCACCTGCGTAAAAGCCACGGGCTGTATAGGGTAATCTTTTTTCTGTGCTGTTGCTGATACAGCTAAAAAAGTACATAGTGGCAATAATATTTTTTTCATGTAGTCTTTTATTTTGTTTATTAATTGGAATTGATTAAACCACTGACATCGCCCTTCACCATTTTGACACCATAAACAGGACCAGCAGAATTATTTTTTGCCGGAACAAATTTTATGGCGGCTGTTAATTTATATTTAGTCAGTTCCTGCGGAATGGGATAAGCGATGTCGTAAAACTTACTGCCTTTGTATTTGTTCAGATCTTCGGTAGCAATCTTTGTATCATTCATGTAAATATCAAATGTCCTGGCCCTGTTATCCATGCCCCAATAGGTGCAAACCAGCGTGTTTACAGCCGATGGATCCAGCTTCATATTAAAAGAAAAATATCCTCCCTCACCGGCCATTCTCCATTTGCGGTTATGCCCATCACCCGTAATTGTTTTTTCACCCACCAATTCATGATCTCTCTCTGACTGCATTTCGCCTATACGCAAAACATCTACCGTATGTGCTTCCAGCTCCTTTTGTTTTTGCTTTTCCGCTTCATAATTTTTTTGCTGAACGGCCCAGTCCTGTGGAGTAAACACATCCCAATAAACCGTGTAATGCTCATCAGCCGTTTGATTAAAGGGAATTAATTTTACATCCCTGGTGGTTACATTGTTTGTTTGAAAAACAAGTGAATTACCGGTTACAGGTTTCAGCCATTTGTTTGCATCCTTTTCATTAGTTACAAATACAGGAATATCCAGGGGTTCCGGTTCTTTATCGCCTAATATCCCAGCCAGCAATACCGGTCCATAGAATACAGCTTTACGATTTGGATTATCAGGCATTGCCTGGGTATAAAAATTCAGTGGAGTTATAAATTTTATCTGATCGTTATTTTTCCATTTTCGGTTTAACACAATGTATCCATCCTTATCAACGGAAATACTTTGCAAAACACCATTCACTTTTACAGTAACATTTTTAGCCCAATGTGGTTTACGTAAGCGAAGCGCAAATGATATTGGCATTGCCGTAGTAATAGTAAAAGTTGATTGATCCGTAGAAGGCAATCCCGTTTCCTGTTTTAAACCAACACCTTTCTCTTTCCAATTTAAAACCGATGGAATAAAAAGGTTTACGTACAAGCTGCCATCCTTTCCGCGATAATAAATGTTCTCACCATATTTAACATGGTTTTCCATTCCTGTGCCCACGCAACAGGTAAAGGAATTGTATTCATCGCTATATTCCTTTTTTCCGCCCATACGCAATGAAACAAAATAGGTAACCATACCCGTCTCATGATTTTGGGAAGCGAGTATATGATTATACAATGCTTTCTCGTAATAATCCATTAATTCCGCTGAAGGATTGGTTGTAAAAAGCTCACGGGTAAGCTTTAACATATTATAGGTATTACATGTCTCCGTTGTATTGTCGGTAAGCTTATCATTCAACACGCCGGGAGCAGACAGGTATTCATAATTACTA
>JANOTW010000640.1:0-1748 GCA_031416575.1 Ferruginibacter sp. | reverse complement strand
ATTCGGGGGCTATGGTGGGGAAACTGGCGACGGGACAAAGAATGATAAAATTTTCTCCTTCATCTGTTGGGTTGGTTTTCATTGTTACTTTTCAAACCTCATTTAATCGTATTGAGATGCAGCTTGAAGTAAGAGGGCCGCTGGCTTGAAACATTTTGTAACAACGGATTTTAATCCGTTGTACATTATATAAGATTTAGACAAAGTGCCGTAGGCACGGCACATATCTCAATTGGAAACTACAAATTTTCGTTGTGAAAATTAGCTCTGTAGTGTGGAATTGTTGTTACTTGTAAAGAGTTTTACTGCCTAATGGGCTATTATAATGTGGGAAAAGTTGCCAATGGTATGCCGTACAATGGAGCCCCGATGCAGCACACAAACCTAACCCGGGATAAGGATGACATAACGATGATGCCCAGAGCGGTACGGATCGGACAAAAAATTGAATTGCGAAAGTATAGAACTGATTATTTTTTACTAAAAAAGATAATGTAATTTAAAAGCTGCCTAATGCCCAATCGCTTTCATGAATTCTTCTTTTTTTCTGCGAGCCACATCGAGTACGATACCATTTTTCATAACCACTTGCCCGCCTTCGCCCTTTATATATTTTTCTACCAGGTTTTTATTGATGATGTATGAATGATGAATGCGAATGAAAATGGAAGCGGGTAATAATTCTTCAAAATCTTTTAGTGTTTTTGCAACAGTGATCTTTGCATGATTGGATAAATAAAAACAGGTATAATTGCTATTGGCCTCCAGGTAAATGATGTTGCCTGTTTCTACAAACTGCAGGCCTTCCATTGAGGGGATGGCAATACGATGCAGTTCTTTTTTATCGTGCATTAAATTTTGCAACAACATTTCGAGCCTTTCATTACCGGCGGATATTTTTCGTTTTTGCGCCGCTTTTTCTACTGCGGCTTTCAGGTCTTCTACGGCTACCGGTTTTACCAGGTAATCCAATGCACTGAATTTAATTGCCCGGATGGCATAGTGGTCATAGGCGGTGATAAAAATCACTTCAAAATTTTTATTTGTTAATTGTTGCAACATGGTAAAGCCATTCATGCGGGGCATTTCCACATCCAGAAAAATAATATCAGGTGTTTGCTCCGCCAGTTTTTTTATTCCTTCCTCGCCATTTTCACATTCACCTATAATTACGATATCGGGGCAATGATTGGCAAGCTTTTGACGCAGTGAATTTCGACTGCTGGTTTCATCATCAATAATAATCGCGGTGAGCATATTGGTGTGTATTAAGGTTGATTAATTAGTTCTACTTCTACTTTTGTTCCCATTGGATTGCCCTGTTCATCGCACAGGTCGGTGATTTTTACTGAGCCATTGGTATGCTGGTTAAAGAGGTTGATGCGGTCTGTTGTAATTTGCATGCCCATTGACTGGTGGGCCGGCTTATTGAGTTGATTGTAAGATGCCGCTTTTGCCCTGCCTACCCCATTGTCTTCAATTCGGTAATGAATATGATTATCGGTAACAGATACGTCCACGAGTAATTTTTTATCGGGTTCAATTTTATTTAATAACCCATGATGAATGGCGTTTTCCACAAAGGGCTGTATCACCAACGGAGGTACTTTGTAATCGCCGTTCATTATTTCACCGGCGATATTAATCTTGTACAAAAATTTATTATCAAATCTTAATGCCTCCAGCTCCAGGTACAGTTGTAATGTTTCCATATCCTTCCAGCAGGGCACTGTATCGTTGAAAGAGTT
>JANOTW010000639.1:0-2497 GCA_031416575.1 Ferruginibacter sp. | reverse complement strand
GCTCAGGTGCTGCAGGTGAAAACCGGGTGAGGCCAATCCGGCGGGGCGCTCCCAAAGCAACAAGGCGGGAAAGTTCAGCATCATTTCATCTACTTCTTCACGGGCTTGTAATAATGCATGCGCTACAGGTTGTAAAAGTGGTGGGATGCCCGGAAGTGGGCCTCTTTGCCATACTTCAGGTTTTTGTATTGCCATATATAAATGTTAGGTTGTAAATGTAGCAGGAAAATTATACAAGTGCATAATCTTTATGTGATGGGCAACCCTATTAATACCTGGCGGCTATAAACCGCTTATTAATTATAAAAACATGGTTAATCAACTCTAACGATTTGGGCCTTTAATTCTTTTGTTATATCCCGGAAATCTACAATATTCAAAGTTGGTGATGTTAAAGTTGAAGTGGTAGCGTTATCCAAGGTTTCATCAATTGATGGATTTTTAATTTTCCACATCGCACCGGTGATCGGATCAATAATTAGCATACCCAGTACACCTCCGAGAAAGATGTTTCCTAAATACCATCCATTGAGCTGGTAATTGATGGAAACTGTTTTGGTAGCAAAACCAGGAGCTGATAATTTTACCTGGTATTGGGCTTTGGAAAAATAACCGGCCCCCGATTTTAAAGTTGTATGGGCAGGGCTTAACCCTTTATAAACTTCTTTTCCTTTTTTATTTGTTATACTTATGCGGGCACCAGCAGGATTTGTGCGAATTTAAACCGGGCTGATAGTTGTGCTTACTATGGTAGCACAGCCCGATAAAAGAAAAGCGGCGAATAATAAAAATGTTATTGGTCTAAAAAAAATAATTTTCATGGTATAAAGGTTTTGTGCCGGGCTTTTATTGTAATTTTTCGCTACCCTGTTATTTCAATTGCTAAACCCGCCGGGTTAAAATAGTTTTCTAAAATGTTTTTGTGCAATTATAAAGTATGGACAAAGCAAGTGATGCGCATGAAAACAGGTATCTTATTTACTTTACCAAATAGCTTCCTATTTCATCTATTTCATCAACATTTCCGATGCCTTTGGGATTGGGGCCATACTTGTTTACCCCCACTATGCTATCGGTACATGCCAGTACCAATAGCCAGATTGCGCCAGCAAGTGGAATGAGGCCAATCAAAATAAACCAGCCGCTTTTACCTACATCATGAAGGCGCCTTACGTTTACCGCCAGGCCCGGTATAATTACTGCCAAACTATACAACAAATAAATATAGCCATAAGGTAAAGCCTGGGCGCCATTTACTGTATTTATTGTAAACGTCGTTCCTAAAATATTGTCGGTGATCATTGCAGCTATCGCAAAAATTATATTGAATAAGACAAAATACCAATATTCTCTGCGCCTTGCCCGTCCTGTAAAAACGAAGTAATTCCGTAAAACTTTTAAATAATATTTCATGGTTTTATTTTTTATTTCTTACTCTTATGGCTTTTCAGTTACGCCCCGTTTTTTTTAGTGGTCGCTGGCCTCCACTTCAATATATTTTATCGTTAACCTTAAATAGTACCGAAAGCGCCGGATTTAATTTTTGTTGGCTCACCGGTTTATAGGCTATTAAATATTAAATAGGGCCAAAACTTATTTGGTTTGCCACAATAAGGTTCTTAACTGAGGAGAATGCTTGTTCAGGTTAAAGAAAGCAGCAACATTCATTTGAAGAATGAAACAAAACAAGGCGGCGGGTGCATACCAAATTGTCGCTACGGTTATCAGGATAGTGGTCGGTGGAACACCGGCCACTCTGGGGGCTTCCCTTGGCTGGTGTCTCACCAGCCAGCGACAATTTGGGATGCACCCAAGGCGACTTAATAGAAACATTTAATTTAGTAGTATGTAGGTTTTAGGATTAGGTGTAATAACAAATAGGTGGTTTGCAACAAATCGAATATAGTATTTTAATTACTATAAACCGCTAAAAAATAATACTATTGAATGGCTTGAAAAATTGCCGCCCCTTCACTCATTTTAAAGGCTGGTAATAATAATAATTTTCCATCAGGGTATTTTCATTGATCAATTCCCGGCAGAGAGCAAGGGGCTTGCATTATCCCGCCCTTCATTTTGTTTCACCTTTGCTTTAGTCGTTTTAATCTCAGCGGTTCTTATTTTATTTACATAATGAGTGGCATAAACATCCTCAATATTTTTATCCCCTGATATACTAAACCTCAATCTTGTTTTCGCCCCTTTTCCATATTTGTTATAAGCGGTCCATGAGGGTTCCAATTTTAGCTCATTTGCGAATTTTCTTATTTCATTGTTTATTATATGAAGTTTATTCAAATTCACCTGGCATACTTTTTCCAAATATGAAATCTTTCCAAACCGCCACGAATCGTAATCATCTTTTGATAAGTACCCAAGTTTTATAAGCACGTCAACAGCACATACAAATCCTTTTTCATAAGCCACGGAATGTATTATTTGTTTTATCTTTTTTTCCAGGTCTTTATTATTCATTTTATCTTTTGGATTTACCACA
>JANOTW010000638.1:0-11554 GCA_031416575.1 Ferruginibacter sp. | reverse complement strand
GCCTAAAAGATTTAACAATAGCAGGTGCGGTCCACCATCCGCAAAGATCATTTTTACTATTATGAAGGGCATCTCTAAAAACCTTCCATATCCTCTTCTTTGGAGAGGAATTAAAGGTGAGGTTAAAACAAAAACACGGGTTTTTAGAGATGCCCTAAACTAAATCCACTATCATTCATGTCAAATTCATTAATTGAGTATGGGGCGGAACTTAAAAAGAAAATCCTGGTTGCAGCTTCGCAGGAAGAAGTGAAAATTTTAATAGATAGCTCACTGAAAAACCTGGAAAAAAATAAAGTGAATGAAGAAGATGTTGCCCGGTTTGTTGATACCCTCATTACCCACCTGGAAACTTTAAACCCGATGAATAAGGATGCCTGCCAATGGAGTAATATTAATATGGCAAGGATACATTTTGAACATCTGAAAAGAAAAAATAAAGCCTTGAAGAAAATAGAAGATGTTTAGGTTAAAGTTAGGTCGTATTTAATGTCTTTCAGCAGTTTCAGTATCACCGCATCCATCATGGGCATTGTTACTTTTACCGCCAATCGGCATTGCCTTTTGTTTCGCTAATTACAACGCAATTAAAGTTGCCCAATGGTATGTCTTTGAACCGAGCGTGGCAACGATGCTTAATTGAAATACTTCTGCCTGGACAACAAAAAAATATGGCTGTATAGAAGTACCCCATATAAGCTGGGCTGATTTTTCGCTCATTACAACTTCAAAAATACTTAATTGCCTCATTTTCAATGGTCATATTTTTGGTTGTATAGGAGGAGGACTGCCAATACTTTGCACCCAACCTTCATAATTTTAATTACATGGCATTAGGATTTGCAGGTTCCTTCAGATTATTATTTCCTTGCTTTAAATTGTCGCCTTTATTAGATACGCGAAGCTGTTTAATTTTGTAATAAACATTCTATCCAAATGGCCGATCCATCCTAACAAAGCTTTCACATTTTTATTCAACTAAACTTACAATCACTTCGTATATGATGTACCTTTTAACTGAATTCAAAAAAAATACTTTTCAATTACTCATAACTTTAAAATGAAAAATTTTACAATCGCATTATTGATTTCATCGGGTCTTTTTAGTTGTACCCAGCCATCAAAAGGTTCATCAAATGCACAAACAGCGATGATGGATAATATAATTCCAGATACCACGTGGACCACAAAAGTTGCGAAAACAAAAGATGAATGGAAAAAAATACTAACTCCCGAACAATTCAATATTACAAGGGAACAGGGAACGGAACAACCATTTTCAAGTGAGTATGAAAAAAATAAAGACACAGGTATTTATTATTGTGTAAGCTGCAAAAACCCTTTGTTTAGTTCAACTACCAAGTTTGAATCAGGAACGGGCTGGCCAAGTTTTTATGCACCTTATTCCGGCAAAAGTGTAAAGGTATCCACAGACAATTCCGCAGGAAGTACGAGGGATGAAATTTCGTGTCAGCGGTGCGGCGCTCATTTAGGCCATGTTTTCAACGATGGCCCAAAACCAACCGGGTTGCGGTATTGTATGGATGGTGTAGCATTTTTATTTCAAAAAGAGGACGTTAGTATAAGGCTTAGTAAGGCCACATTCGCCGCTGGATGTTTTTGGTGCGAAGAAGCCATTTTTGAAAGTGTGAAAGGAGTAAAAGAAGCGATTTCCGGATATGCAGGTGGCACAGAAGAAAATCCAACTTATGAACAGGTTGGGAGTGGCGCTACCGGCCATGCGGAAGCGATAGAAGTTTACTACGATTCAACACAGGTAAGCTATCCCACGCTGCTGAAAGTGTTTTTTGCCTCGCAGGATCCTACACAGGTAAATGGGCAGGGGCCGGATAAGGGTAAACAGTACCGTTCAATCGCCTTTTACAACAATGCCGGTGAAAAAAAATTGATAGAAGACTATATAGAGCAATTAACAAAATCAGGCGCCTATTCAAAACCTATTGCAACGCAGGTAATTCCTTATACCAAATTCTGGAAGGCGGAGGAATATCATCAGAATTATGTACAGCACAACCCGGGTGAAAGATATGTACAGCTTGAATCTATTCCACGCTTACGCAGAACACAAAAAGCAGTACCCGAATTAATTAAACCCGAAAAAATGTTGAAATAATTATTGATCCATTAAGCATATCACCAGGAGCCGTTCGGAATAATTATCAATTAACTAATTATCCATTATCAATAAAAAAATTATCAACTAACAAATTATCAATTATCCATTAATCAATTATCCATTAAATAATTATCCATTAAATACCTTTCCTCTATTATTCTTTTATGATGATTAAAATGGCCGATCAGGATAAATCCTATTTGCCCTGCTGATAAAGCGTTATTATTGGCCCTGCCTGTGTTTGCAAGCATTTCGGGGGTGAAACTATCAAATAGGAACAGGCTTGATCGTCTTACAGCGACAAATTCCTCCATTAAACTTTCCCAACTCCTGTTATTCGCATAAGAGGCCGCGGCATAATCATTTTCATCAAAGCCGGGAAGCGAAGCAATCTCTTTTCTTGCAAAGCATAGTGCCCGGTAGGTAAATATCCTTTCCGTATCTATGATATGCTGCAACAATTCCTTCAATGTCCACTTGCCTTCCGCATAGGCAAACGTTGATTTTTCTTCGGTGATGGCAGGCAGGAATTCTTTTATCACCTGTGATTGATTGGAGAATGCGGATGCCAAGTCCTTTTCTTTTACCTGATCAATATATACCTGGAAATAGTTAGGCTGGCCGGTGGGGGATGAATTTGACATATAGCAATTAGTACTTAGTATGTAGTATTTAAGAATAACCGCGGATTGGTAAGATGATTATCAGCAAATCCGCGGTAAAATTGATTCAACATTCTTTTATCCTTTTTTTGATTTTTTCATTTTTGGTTTTGGCAGCACATCTTTGGTTATTTTTCTTTCGCCTTTCAAAGTACCGGCTAATGTGATGGCTGCATAAGCATCTAATAAACCGCCAGTTTTAGATATCTCGCTTAATGGGGTTTTATCTTCAGTGCCTGGAATATTAACATCTTCTGCGGGCGCTTTTGCTGATTTTTCAATTACATATTTTAATTGTTGGGCAGTAAGGGTAGGGTAGTAGCCTAAAATGAATGCGGCAGTGCCAGCTACCACAGGGCAGGCCATGCTTGTACCGGAGGCATTGCCATAAGTAGTGCCACCGGGAATAGTAGAATAAATTTGTACGCCTGGTGCAAAAACGTCCACTTCTTTTTTACCATAATTGCTAAACCGGGCGGTAACACCACCGTTTTTAGGATCACCACTTGCACCCACCGTGATCCAGTTGGTAGCTTTTCCTGTGGCATTTTTATATACAGCATTAGGGAAATTATCCGCTGAATCAATATTTTTTGAATCATTTCCTGCGGCATGTACCAATAACGCCCCTTTTTGCTCAGCGTATTTAACCGCATCATCCACCCATATTTTCTCCGGTGAAAAGTCTTTACCAAAACTCATGCTGATGATCTGTGCGCCATTGTCAACCGCATAGCGAATTGCCAGTGCGATATCTTTATCATGCTCATCACCGTCAGGTACAGCCCTCACCATCATGATACGTACATTATCGGCAATTCCATCTATTCCCTTATTATTGTTTCTTACAGCGGCTATAATACCAGCGCAATGCGTACCATGAAAAGGGGTAGATGCCATGATATCATTGTTGCCATAAAAGCGGTCGTTTATATCCGTTTCATCATCCATTACAATTTCTTTGCGGTATTCTTTGGGTGCATTGTTTCCTGCATCCGCTTTCCTGATCTGTCCATCAAATTCATCAATGATCTGCTTATTGGTGATCTCATCACTACCATTGCCCTTGCATAGTTGCAATAAAAATGCTTTTGTCATTTTAGCATCCGCATTGTCGGCTGTATATTTTTCCAGGTCGGTACAATTGTATTCTTCTTTACCGAGGCCTGCGGCGATAACTGAATCGCCTTTTAAAAATCCGGGCAATAATTTTTTCATGAAAGCAATTTCAGCGGGGTTTACATCACCAATTATTTTTTGCCGTGCTTTTTTAAATATTTCCAGTTCTTCTTTATCTTCTGGTTTTAACGAAGATTCATCAGGTATCAAACTGCCATATTTCAATTTCAGCTTATTATACACACGGGCGGCTTCGTAACTATCCTGTTTTACACTGCGGCCATCTTTTCCTCCCAGGAAATTCCATCCATGTATATCGTCTATATAGCCGTTCTTATCATCATCAATACCATTGTAAGGAATCTCTTTTGGATTGGTCCACATGATGGGCTTCAGGTCTTCATGCAGTGTATCAATACCACTGTCAATTACAGCTACAACCACCTGCCTGCTTTTGATTTTTTTCGCTTTTACAAAGTCATAGGCTTTATCAAGGCTTATTCCGTAAATGCCGGTACTGTCTTTATCCTGTAAATACCAGTTTTTGGGTAATACGCCTTTTGAAGTTTGGGAAAACATCGCAGCTCCTGAAAAGAGGGCCACACTTAATAATAAAAATATCTTATTCATTTGGATTTTTTTATGAATGTGCAATTTATTACAAAGAAGCCAAATCCAATTGCCATTTGTAAAAAGAGCGTTTGTAAATAGTAAATATTAACAGCGTGTTACAGTAATATAGTATGTACGAGATAGTTTTCCGGAAAGTTTAAGGAAACATCAGTTGTATTATCAAATATTCCGTAAACACTACTTCCACTGCCACTCATGGAGGCAAACAACGCCCCTTTTTCATAGAAGGCTTCTTTGAGCGCTTTGATTTCAGGATATTTTTCAAACACGGGTTTTTCAAAGTCATTTATGAGCCCTTCTTTCCAGTACATGATACGTTGTGAAATGATTGTTTGCAGGGATTTATAAGGAGCAGCTTTGGTAGTAAGTTCACCGGGAACAATATCAAGTTGTGAAAAAGCCCATCGGGTATTTACATGAATACCCGGATTAACAAGCAGGAGTTTATACCCGGATAACCCGACATGTATGGATTGCAGTATTTCTCCACGACCTGTGGCATGGCAAGGTTTATTGATGATAAAGAATGGGCAATCGCTTCCCAGTTGCAGGGCATAGGATAACAATTGGCCGTTCGACAAATTCAGTGCATATTTTTCATTCAGGGCAATCAATGTAAATGCGGCATCAGCGGAACCTCCGCCCAAACCGGCGCCCATTGGGATCGCTTTATGTAAATGAATTTGTACTGCTGGTAAATGCGGGAAATCTTTTTTTAGTAGTTGATAGGTTTTAAGGCAAAGATTATCTTTTTCTTCGCCATCTATGGGCGCCCCCGAGTGGGTAAACACTGTTTCGTCCGGTTGGCCAGCGCTTGTAGAATAAATTATTTCCAAAGCATCATTTAACTGTACCGGGTAGAAAATGGTTTCAATATCGTGATAGCCATCCTCTCTTTTACCAGTAATAATTAAACCAAGATTTATTTTACAATTGGGAAAAACGAGCATTTTTTAATTGATAATTGATAATTTTTTAATTGATGATAATTCGCATCGAAGTTCCTTACGATTTTCTTTAAGGTATGATGTTTCAGAGAAGTTCCGCATTTAACCAATTATCCATTATCAATTAATTCATTATCAATTAACCTTTCTTCCTGCCTTTAATTTCGTCCCTGATTGCAATGGCCCGTATATAATCTTCCTGTTCCAGTACCTCATTCAGCAGGTTGTTCAGTTCTTCCAGCGACATTGCCTTTAAATCGTCCCTGCCACCGGTTTCCGTAGTGATGGGGGAGGTTGATTTTTTCTTTTTAGCGTCACCTTCCATTAGTATGCCGGCGCTATCTAAAATATTATCATAAGTAAAGATGGGACAACCAAAGCGCACTGCTAAAGCCAATGCATCTGATGTTCTTGAATCAATTTCCACGGTATCTTTCTCACTGCCGCAAACTAATTTACTGTAAAATATACCTTCCTGCAGATCGTTGATGATTACTTCGTGAAGCTCAACATTAAAAGCCATCATGAAATTTTTCATCAGGTCATGCGTGAGCGGGCGGCTTGGGCTCATGCGCTCAAGGGCAACGGCGATGGCCTGCGCTTCAAAACCACCAATTACTATCGGTAAGCGGCGTAATCCATTTACTTCACCCAATACCACCGCATAAGAATGGGTTTGCGTAATACTGTGCGATAAGGCTACTATTTCCAATTCTATTTTCTTCATAAATTATTTACGAAACTAAGGGTTTTTTTAAATAGAAACTACAGTTTTCAATTTGTTGGAAAAGATTTTTCAAGTACCTGGATTTATCAGTGTTGAAGTTTTTTCTTTATTAATTTTTTATTCGATTTCTTTTTTCTTTAGTTAAGGTCGTCTATTGCAGGAAGAGGTTCATATTCAGAGGGTTTAATTTTTATCCTCCGCAAGGGATAAAATAGTACCAAACCAACCTCGGCCGAGGTTTCGCTAATTACAACGTGGGTAAAGATCCACAATGGTATTCAGTACAAGAGGGCGATGCAACGATGATCCTATGAAATACTTCTGCCGGGACAACAAAAAAATATGGTTGTATAGAAGTGACAACTTATTTTATTCAAATACCTTAAAAACAAGGCTCATGTCTAATTTAAAACGTAATTAAAGTTGCCCATTGGTATGCGGCACAAGTGAGCCCCGATAAAAATCGGGATTAACATAACACAACGAAGATGCCATGAAACCCTTTTGCCCGGACAACAAAAAAGTATGGTGTTATGGAAGTAGCATTGCTGCTGGCTTGATATAAATTCAACTCACGTTTTTAAACCTTGCGCAGTATCAATTAAAGGCTTTGCAGTTATTGCCAGCATTTAATTTTTGGTATTTAATCCTACCCCAAAATTTTTCAAATAACTGACAACCATAAAACAAAAAGCCAAATAGCATTTTCTTCTTCTTAAAATATTTTTTTAAATGTAAAAAAGCCTTTCAATATGATCTGAAAGGCTTTACAATCTAATGAACGTTTTTTTATTTGAACATCTTTAATATACCAATTACCGCAGCAAGTTGACTAACTAAATTTATTTATTGATTTTTCATCTTTTTAACCGCTTCAATAATCTTTGGCATCACCTCAAAAGCATCGCCAACAATACCATAATCCGCTGCTTTAAAGAACGGCGCTTCAGGATCTTTATTGATCACTACAATCGTCTTGCTCCTGTTTACACCCGCTAAATGCTGGATGGCGCCGGAAATACCGATGGCAAAATATAAATTGGGTGCAATGGCAATACCGGTTTGTCCTACATGCTCATGATGTGGCCTCCAGTGTATATCCGCCACCGGGCGGCTACATGCGGTGGCTGCGCCCAGTAATTTGGCAAGGTCAGTTACCAATGCCCAGTTTTCGGGGCCTTTTAAACCTCGTCCGCCACTTACCACAATATCCGCTTCGGTCAATGGCACTTCGCCAACGATTTTGTTGGTAGCTGTTACCTTTACTTTTCCCACATCAATAGTTGCCGCGAATTCCGCTACTTCAGCAACTCCATCCCTGGTAGTGATGGAATACGAGTTGGAATTAAGTGAAATGATTTTTACGGTTGTATTGATTGCTACATTGGCAAAGGCCTTACCGCTGAATACATTTTTCCTTACGATAAATCCATTGCCCGTATCCGGTAATGCAATGGCGCCGGAAACCAAACCTGCTTTTAACCGCACACTCAACCCTGGCGCTACTGCTTTACCACTAAGGTTGTTGGAAAAAACAATAACGGTAGCGCCGGTTGCAGTGGCAACATCCGCAATCACTTTAGTAAAGACCTGTGCATCCAATTGATCCAATGCCGGATTTTTGACTGTATGAACTTTTTTGACGCCATATTTTCCCAGGGTGGTTAAATCTTCGGTAACAGAACCTAATACAATTGCTTCCGCAGCCACCCCAAGTTGCTCAGCCACTTTAACGCCATAGCAAGCCGCTTCAAAAGATGATTTCCTGATTTGCCCATCGGCCTGGTCTAAAAAAATTAATACTGACATGATTTTATTTTTTATTGATAGCCCTTGTGAATAATCCATGAGCCATTTTGAATTTAACAGATGCTTTAAAAACCAACAGTACAAGTGTACCCCTGCGGGACGAAAACGTTTTATTTAATAATCAACTGTTGGTCAAAAAAATACTTAAACTAATAAACTGAAAAGTAAAAACCATAAATTGAACTAATCCAACCTAATTTCCCCCTTCGGGGGACAGGGGGCTTTTAAATCACCTTCGCTTCCTCATGCAGCAACCTCACCAGTTCTTCAGGATGATCCGCTGAAACCAGCTTCACGCCTGCTTTTGCGGGCGGAAGGTCGAATGAAGCAATGGAAGTAAGTGAATCCGCCGCCACGGGTTCTGCCACTTGCAATGGCTTACCCCTGGCGCCCATGATCCCTTTCATGTTGGGTATGCGTTGTTCCGCCATTCCTTTCTGGCAACTTACTACAATGGGTAGTTGCACCTGAACGGTTTCTTCGCCCCCTTCAATTTCACGAACAATGATGGCGTTATTTCCTTCCAGGCCATATTTGATAGCGAGTGAAACATAAGGAAGATCAAGCAATTCCGCAACCATTCCACCTATGGAAGATCCATTGTAATCTATTGTTTCCTTACCGGTAAATATCAGGTCGTAGTTGCCTTGTTTGGCTACCGCCGCTATTTGAGAAGCTATGTAATAACTATCATGGCTATCCACATTCACACGGATGGCTTCATCCCCGCCCAATGCAAGCGCTTTTCGGATGATGGGGTCGCAATCCGGTGCACCAACTGTTACAAGGTGAATAGTTGTAGCGGCATCTGCTTCTTTAAGTTCTATCGCTCTCACAAGTGCATACCATTCATCATAAGGGTTAATGATCCATTGTACGCCACCGGCAGCGAATTTCGTATTGTTATCCGTGAAGGCTATTTTTGCGGTGGTATCGGGTGTCTTACTAATACAGACTAAGATTTTCATATGTAAAATTTAGGCAAGAAGAAATAAGTTGTTTATGCAACTATTAACAAAGATAGGATTTGTAAATATAAATTGAATATAAAACCAAAAAAATATTGTAGCATGGGCAGGATAGAAAAATTACTGGAATACATGAAGACTGCTGAAAAGGATAGTTTTCTGCAACACGCGCTGGCACTGGAATACATTAAGGTAGGCGAGGATGAAGAAGCCAGGAACCTATTTAATGAACTTTTGCTCCGGGAGCCAACTTATGTAGGTTCTTATTACCATTTGGGCAAATTGCTGGAGCGTGCCGGCGACTTTGAAAAAGCCATCCGGATTTACAAAAGAGGTATGGAAGAGGCCAGGAGGGCAGGCGATCATCATTCGCACAGCGAGTTGCAGGGAGCTTTGGAAGATATTGAAGAGTAGGGTCCTTCCCGCTGATTAGCGGGGTAACCTAAGATGGGTCAGTATTACTTTTAGAGTATCCTTTCAGGTTGTTAGTTTAAATTTTTTTGTCCGGGCAGTTGATTTTCATGGCATCATCGTTGCATCGCCCTCTTGTACTGAATACCATTGGGGAACTTTAATTGCGTTTTATAATGAGCGATTCTTTAGGCGTAGGTAATGAACTGGCAGAAGACCTCCCCTTTAGGGGCCGGGGGCGAAACAGGATCTTCAAATTATGCCTCCCTTTAGAAAAAAGTTCGCCATTTGAAAATGAATCACCTGTAAATTTTACACACGTTTAATGAGCGAAACATCATCCGCGGCTTATTCGGGTACTCTTCTATTAAATACCAATGGGCATCCCTGGTTTTCAATTCAAATCAGTTTTAGGTATAGGTTTAAGTAATAAATACAATGGAACTTTTAGAAAAATTTAAGCAATACATACAGAAAGAAAATCTCTTTCATGCGAAAGACAAGCTATTGCTTGCCGTTAGTGGCGGCGTGGATTCCGTTGTATTGTGCGAACTATGCAAACAGGCTGGTTATAATTTTGAAATCGCTCATTGTAATTTTCAATTAAGAGGTGATGATAGCAACCGGGATGAAATATTTGTAAAGGCGCTGGCACAAAAATACGGTGTGGCATTTTATGTAAAAACATTTGATACGGTAGCCTGGTCAAAGGCTACAAAAAAATCCATTGAAGAAGCGGCCAGGGATCTGCGTTATGAATGGTTTTATACTTTGACAGACAGCAAAAAAATGATTGATGAGAAAGTGGGGATGGATGATATTGAATCCTCCGCCGCCGTCGTAAACCAGTCAATAAAAAATTACATTCTCACTGCCCATCACGCCGATGATAATATCGAAACCGTGCTGATGAATTTTTTCAGGGGCACTGGTATTACAGGTTTAAGGGGGATATTGCCAAAGCAGGGAAAAATTATACGCCCTTTATTATTTGCCCGCCGAAAAGAATTAGAAACATTTGTAAAAGTTATTGGACTTGAATTTGTAACCGATCATACCAACCTGCAGAATGATTATACCCGAAACTATTTTCGTAACACCATCATTCCGCTGGTAAGTGAAAGCTTTCCGGAGGCTACAAAAAATGTATTGAAAAATATCCGGCGTTTTAGGGAAACCGAAATTTTGTATCAGCAGGCTGTAGCGCTCCACAAGAAAAAATTGTTGGAGCAAAAAGGAGATGAAATACATATCCCGATTTTAAAATTGATGAAGACAGTACCGCTGGCAACAGTGCTGTATGAAATCATCAAAGCGTTTGGTTTTACGGCCCGTCAAACCGAAGAAACCATCGCATTATTAAAGAGCGAAACCGGTAAATACATTCAATCCGCCACCCACCGCATCATCAAAAACCGTAACTGGCTTATTATTTCACCCAGCCAAACTGTTGAGGCAGATCATATTTTAATTGAAGAAAATGACACCAATATTGTATTCAGGAACGGTTCAATTTCGATTGCCAAAATTCCCTATGCTCAATTTTCAATGGTCAATGATCCATTGATTGCACAGTTGGACCTTGCACGAATTAAATTTCCCTTGCTGCTTCGTAAATGGAAACAGGGTGATTATTTTTATCCGCTTGGGATGCAAAAGAAAAAGAAGCTGAGCCGTTTTTTTATAGATCAAAAAATGTCGCTTACCCAAAAAGAAAATACCTGGGTAATTGAAATGGATAAAAAAATTATCTGGGTGGTGGGTATGCGTATTGATGACAGGTTTAAGATCAGGGATACCACCCGGCAAATTTATATGCTTATACTGCGCAAGGGATAAATTAGTGATATTTTATTTTGTTCCCTAAACAAATAAAAACTGGCTAACCCCATCCCTTCCCGAAAAACCGGGATGTTCCAAAAGGGGGTAATTATTGTTAATTTAAAACGTAATTAAAGCTCCCCAATGGTATTCAGTACAAGAGGGCGATGCAACGATGTTGCCCATTGCTTCACTGCCAGGACAAAAAATCTTCTTCACGTTTTTATCCCTTGCACAGTATAGTTTAGGAAGCAGTGCCGGTAATAAGTCCGATCATCCTGGGAAATAAATAGGGATGTAAAGCGAGTGGAAATGCCAGC
>JANOTW010000637.1:0-6233 GCA_031416575.1 Ferruginibacter sp. | reverse complement strand
CGTGTTTGGTAATCCAGCCCAATAATTGAAGCATTAAAAAAATCAGCAGGAATGCCAATAATACAGCGGCTAAAAAATTTACCCAAAGAGGCCTGTTGGTGATGAATTTGAACACGTGTTTAGTTTATTGTTTTCTGTTTTTGTTATTTCCCCTCACGGATGGAGTTAAGATGATATTAAAAATTACGTTTTAATTCTTTATAGGTGAATCGTCAATATTGAAATATAAACCCTTCCCCATTCATTCATCCTTCACAATTCCTTATACTCTTCCAATCATTCTTCATTCTTAATTCCTAACTCTTAATTCTACATTCCTAATTCATCATTTTAAATAAAACATTCTTCAATTAAAGCCGAATAAAATTCTTTTAAAGACCAACCCATTGCTTTAACCTGTTTTGGAACAATGCTTGCCTCACTTTGTCCAGGCACCGTATTTATTTCCAACATATAAGGATGGCCGCTTGTTTCATCATATATAAAATCAATTCGTACCACACCATTGCAATTAAATATGGCGTAGGCTTTTGTAGCGGCATCCCTTACTTTTTCAGCGATTGATCCGTCCACTATCGCAGGTGTTATTTCTTCGCTTGCCCCATCGTATTTTGCTTCATAATCAAAAAACTCTTTTTTGGAAATCACTTCGGTCATTGGTAAAGCGATCACATTCCCCTTTGATTTAAATACGCCTATCGTAAATTCCCTTCCCTTGATAAATTCTTCTACCAGCACCTGGCTGTCTTCCTTAAAGGCTTTATCCAGCGCTTCCTGCAAATCGTTTGGCTCACTCACTTTACTCATGCCGATACTACTGCCGCCATTATTAGGTTTTACAAATACAGGCAATTTTAATGCCGTTAAAATATCATTAACCGCAACAGGGATATTTTTAAAAAGATGTATTGACCTGGCAACTTTCAAGCCACCAAATGCCGCCACGGCAACTGTATATCTCTTATTAAAAGTTAAAGCCGAGGTTGCTGCGTTGCAGGATGTATAGGGTATGTTCAGGCAGTCAAAATAACCTTGTAGTTTCCCATCCTCTCCCGGCGTACCATGCAGTGCGATCAATACCGCATCAAACGTTATTTTTTCACCTTGCAGGCTAATTGAGAAATCATTCTTGTCAACTGAAATTTTTTCACCACCCGGTGTAGTATAAAACCAGCCGGCAGGATTAATATCAACCGTATAACAAATCCACTTTTGGGGATCAATATTGTTTTTAATGGTTATCGCGGTTTTATATGATATCACGGACTCGCCGGAATAACCACCGGTAACTAATGCAATTGTTTTCTTCATTGGAAAAAAGGGTTAAAAAGACAAAGAAACGAAGCTAAGGGATAAGAATTAAAAATTAAGAATTAAGAATTAAGAATGTATTAAATTCAATGAGCAGGTAATTATACCAGGCAAGGATTAAATTAGTGATTTTATGTTTTGGTCAATCACCAAATAAAATATGCCCACCTTTAATTTAAAACGCAATTAAAGATCCCCAATGGTATTCAGTACAAGAGGGCGATGCAACGATGTCGCCCATTGATCCGCTGCCCGGACAAAAAAATTTTTATTCCCGTTTTTATCCCTTGTTCAGTATAAAACATTATCAATTATCAATTTACATATTAGACATTTACTCATTATCAATTATCAATTAAAGCATTATCCATTATCAATTAAAACATTATCCATTATCACTCAATCCCCTCATTACCCGTTTCCAAAACAAATTTCCATTTACCATCCGCCTGTTTTTTCCAGATACTTACATAAGTTCCGTAAAATATGGTGTCTTTATCATTGGGCTTTAACGAATACACGCCAAATGTATAACCCAATTCACCCGATTTAGCGATAGTTCCGCCGCTGGGCTCCCAGGTCATCGTGTAGGAAGTATCGTTGCCCTGGCTGATATAATTGATGGCTTCCCCCCCGGCCATTGGTATGGAATTGGGCCTGAGTAATATCCCCTTGCTGTCAATATATTGTATCATTGCGTGCTTCATCCCCTTTTCTTCACTCAATTTGGAAAAAGCCCGGTCGGCTTCCATCATAGCTGCTTTATAATCTACATTATCCTGCTCCGGTATTTTTGAATTACATGAAAAAGCCAGAACGGGTACCAGGAAAATAAGTAAAGCGTTTTTTATATACCGGTTCATGACTTAAAAATAAGATTATAAATGATACAAAAAGGCGAAAGTATTTTTCAATACCCTCGCCATTGATGCAGGAAATATCACCTGCCTAATAAGCCTTTCGGCCTTAAAAAACCCTTGCAAAATTATTTCGGTTAAATATGTAATTTTTCTTTTTTGGCCATTAACTCTTCCACGGTTTCCTGGTACATTTCATCCGGCACGCAACAATCAACCGGACAAACAGCAGCGCATTGCGGCTCTTCATGAAAACCCTGGCACTCTGTACATTTATTGGGGGTGATATAGTAAATATCCACACTTACCGGTGAATTTCTTTGATCGGCATCCACCACTGTGCCATCAAGCAAAGTATAAGTACCTTTTACTGATGTCCCGTCTGCTATCGCCCATTCAACACCGCCTTCATAAATAGCGTTATTAGGACATTCCGGTTCACAAGCGCCACAATTAATACATTCATCTGTTATTTTAATAGCCATTTATTTTGATTTAGAGATTAGGAATTGCGAATTTTGCTTTTACAAAAATAAGTTTATAAGGATGAAATTACAAAATCGAATTGAAATATTATTGCGCCTGAAAGAATATTTAATAGCGGATACGGAAGAATGGCAATCAATAAAACATAAGGCATCCATACACAATGGTTGGTTTACGCCGGAATTTATTGACTTGTCTTTAAATAATATCATTGAACAATTTTTACAGGAAGATAAATTAAAGAACTGGGTGGGCCATTACCGGTTAGATGATAATATAATTCCAAAAAACGTGGGCATCGTAATGGCGGGAAATATCCCATTGGTTGGTTTTCATGATTTTTTATGCGTGTTCATCAGTGGCCATATACAAACCATCAAACTTTCCGCAAAGGATGACATCCTTTTAAAACATCTTGTTCAAAAAATGTATGACTGGGAAGTAACCATTCAAAACCATGTGTCATTCGCACCTATGCTGAAAGGGTGCGACGCTTATATTGCTACCGGCAGTAATAACAGCGCCCGCTATTTCGACTACTATTTTTCAAAATATCCCAGCATTATCCGAAAAAACCGGACATCTGTTGCTATAATTAATGGTGATGAATCAGGAGATGAACTGGAAAAATTGTCAGATGACATCCATGCTTTCTTTGGATTGGGGTGTAGAAATGTCACTAAAATTTTTGTACCCGAAGATTATGATTTTGTGCCGCTGTTGCAATCCTTTCACCGGTATAAGTATTTTGCTGATCATCATAAATACCGAAACAATTACGATTATAATTTGTCTATACAGATAATGAACAACCGTTTTTACATGACCAATGAAAGCACTTTATTAGTTGAAAACGAATCGTTTTTTTCGCCTGTCAGCCAATTAAATTATAGCTTTTATAATAACATGGACAATGTACTGGATTCGATAAAGAGTAGTAAAGAAATACAGTGCATTGCCGGTTTAGATTTACCTTTGGGTACGGCTCAACAACCCGGATTAATGGATTACGCGGATGGCATAGATACCATGCAATTTTTATTGACATTATGAACCAAGTACGAAACCCTTCCTAATTAATTGTTAAACGTGCCATTAGGTAAATCGCATTTTGTCAGTGCTTCGTTACTTTGTAGGATCAGGCATAGAAATTGACTATTCACTTAACATTATTCAATAAAAATAAAACTTTTAAAATATGAAATTCAAACAGGTATTCTTCACGATTGTTATCAGCGCTGTTACCGCTTTTGGTGTTATGTGGGGTTATAACACTTTTTTTGAAAACAATAACACCTTTGGAGGCCAGGAGAATGGCGTTGTTCCTGCCAATTACAAATACGCAGGGTTATTGGACAACGATAATACCCCTCCCGGTTCGGTTGATTTTACGCAACCGGCAGCAGCGGCATTACCCACTGTAGTGCATATCAAAACAAAAACCAATGCAAAGCAGGTAAGTAATAATTTACCTAAAAACCAGCGCCCTAAAAATCCTTTCAGCGATTTTTTTGGTGATGACATGATGGAAGAATTTTTTGGTAACCGCAAAGGATACGTACCCGAACAACGAGCATCAGGATCTGGTGTTATTATCAGTGCGGATGGTTTTATCGTTACCAATAACCATGTGGTAGAAAATGCGGACGAACTGAATGTAACGCTGAGCAATAAAAAATCGTACAAAGCGAAAGTGATCGGTACCGATCCTGCTTATGACCTGGCGGTTATAAAAATTGAAGCAAGCGGATTACCGTTTTTATTATATGGCAATTCGGATGATGTAAAAATCGGCCAGTGGGTTTTAGCGTTGGGTTATCCCTTGAATTTGGAAACTACTGTTACAGCAGGTATTGTAAGCGCTAAAGCGAGAAGCCTTGGATTAAACCGTGGAACAAAGACCAACACGCCAGTTGAATCCTTTATTCAAACGGATGCCGCGGTAAACCAGGGTAACAGTGGCGGTGCCCTTATCAATACCAACGGCGTACTCATTGGAATTAATTCAGCCATTGCATCGCCTACCGGTTATTATTCAGGGTACTCGTATGCCATCCCCGTGAATATCGTCAAGAAAGTTGTGGATGACCTGATCAAATACGGTAATGTGCAAAGGGGGTATTTGGGTGTAGCTACCGCGAATACCAATGATATCCCGGAGGAAGCAAAAACAAGGATGAACTTGACTTATAATGGCGATGGTTTGGTAATCACGGAAGTATCAGCCGCAAGTGGTGCATTTGATGCAGGTTTGAAGAAGGGTGATATCATTAAAAGTGTAAATGGAATTTCCGTTACCCTGCCTTCGGAATTGCAGGAACTGGTTACCCGTTACAAACCAAGTGATAAGATATCAGTCGTTTTTTCAAGGAACGGGGCAGACAAAACGGTGGTAGCTACTTTAAAAAATAAAGCAGGTAATTTTGATCTGGTAAAAACGGACAATTCCGCTCTTTCAAAATTGGGTGGTGAATTTGCGAACCTTGACCCTAAAAAAGCAAAAGAGTATGGTGTACCCGGTGGGGTGATCGTAAAAAAAATCGGTAGCGGCCCGCTAAGCGATCAAACAAGGATGAGGGATGGATTTATAATAGTAAAAGCAAATGAATTGGATATTAAAAACATAGATGACCTGAATAAAGCTTTTGGAACTTCTAAAACAATTACCATCAGTGGTTTTTATCCGGGTTATGATGGATTATATGATTACCCGATTACATTGGGAGAGTAGAAGGATGGGGGTGGATGGTTGAAGGTAAAAGGTAGATGGTTATAGAGGCGCTCCGGTTTTACGGGGCGCCTTTTTATTGATCCTATCTCCACTTCAATTATTTTTGATTTAGGCGCTATACTGCACAAGGGATAAAAACGTGAATAAGATTTTTTGACCAGGCAATGAAGCAATGGTCATTCCCGAAAAAATCAGGATTTCGAAATACAGTTTTTTGTCCAGGCTATATTTCATTGCTCAACATCGTTGCATCGCCCTCTTGTACTTAATACCATTGGGGATCTTTAATTGCGTTTTAAATTAACCATTTTTACCATCAGGCGCAGGGCTCCAGCCCTGTGTCTTCCTTGTTACTAATCTGCGCTATACTTAAAAACCATCCAAAATCAAAATATCCAACAAACCTTTTTTGTCAGTAAAATGATCAACTGCAAAACTATACAACCAATGCCATGGTTCATCTACAAAGCCGGCTGTTTCAGGGTTCCAATGAAGATAATTTAAACGTTGGTTATACATTTCTGAACTTTCCAATAAAACAAGGTGGTTTTCATGTTCCCAAAACTTATACCTGAAATTACTACCGCTTTTTTTACCGGCTATTTCGAAAGTATGCCGGTATTTATTATGCGATTACTTACTGTAAAAACTTGTTGGGTTTTAATTCAAACTAAAGTATTGGCTAATAGCATCTATAGTAGTGGCCTTGTGCGTATAAGTGGAAATATAATTTAATTTGCGGCAGTAGTAACAAGGAAGACACAGGGCTGGAGCCCTGCGCCTGATGGAAGCCTTCGGGCATTTTATTATTTTCCTGTGTGCATGAGAAAGCAAGCCAGTCAATTGTA